>JACMMS010000125.1 GCA_014378915.1 Methylophilaceae bacterium | reverse complement strand
GGTGGCGTGGTGATGGTTTATGCTTACTGGCCAAACGGCTGGAACATGGCCACTTCGTGTGGCCTCAAGCGACGTCAGGTGCCGTGCATTTGACGACCGCACAATTCTCCATGTTACTCGAAAGTATTGATTGGCGGCGTCCGATCAGAACGCATCAACCAACACAGGTGTGATGACTAATAAGCGATCAATACCGCTAAAAATAGGTCGTTTCTTTTACTTATCTTATTGATTAATATGCTAATAATGCGAGTGTTAATAGACGTTAATTGGTAAAATAGCACCCATGCTGAACCGCGCAAAACTCCCTGATAACGTGGATGAATTACAGGCATTATTGTCTGCGCAATTCACTGAAGTTGAAGCACTCAAGCGTGAAAGTAACGCGTTCAAATTAGAGCGACATGCATTAAAACTTACCGCCAGCGGTAACCAGCAAGAAATCCAACGCTTAACGCTGCTACTCGACATGCTTAGGTGCAAACTGTTTGGTCAGAAGTCAGAGAAACTCAACCGACAGATCGATCAGCTGGAACTGGCGCTTGAGGCTTTACACATCACGCAAGGTGAGCGCATCAATGCGCAGCAACCGGAAGCTGAAATCAAACCACCATGTACCGCACCACCACGTCGTCCACTGCCTGAACATTTACCGCGCGAGACACAAACCCATTTGCCCGCAGGTAATCGCTGTCCTGACTGTGGTCAGACTGTGGTCAATCTTTAGAGGCTGCCAAGGTATGAGGCGAAGACGTCAGTGAAGTACTGGAGTATGTGCCAGCCAGTTTCCGTGTCATTCGCCATGTCCGTCCGCGCTCCGCTTGCCCATGCGGCAACTGTATTGCGCAAGTCCCAGCGCCCAGTCGCCCCATTGCACGTAGCTTTGCCGGGGCTGGCTTGTTGGCACACATCATGGTAGCTAAGTATGGTGATCATTTGCCCTTGTATCGTCAGCAACAGATGGTTGCGCGTGAAGGGGTTGAATTCAGTACAAGTACCTTAGGCGATTGGGTCGGTGCTTGTCATCAGTGATTGCGTCCATTGGTCGATGCGCTGCATCAGCATCTGTTCAGTGCCGAGAAGCTACATACGGACGATACGCCAATTTCGGTATTGGCACCGGGCACAGGTAAAACCCGGCAAGCGCGATTATGGACTTATGTTAGAGAGGATCGGCCGAGTGGCGATCGTGAGGCACCCGCGGTGTGGTTCCGTTACTCACCAGACCGTAAAGGCATTCATCCGCAAACACATTTAAAAACCTACAAAGGCATTCTGCAGGCTGATGCCTACGCTGGTTATAATGCGCTATATGAATCCGGACGTATTCTGGAGGCGGCCTGTTGGGTGCATGTGCGACGCAAGTTCTATGATATTCATGTGAGTCGGCCTTCGCCTATTACGACGCACGTGCTGGCGGAGATTGCCAAGTTGTATCAAGTCGAGTCTGCGGTGCGCGGTAGTTCGCCAGAGCAGCGACGGCTAATGCGCCAAGGCGACTCAACGCCTATTGTGACCGGACTGCATAAATGGCTCACTGAGCAAATAAAAGCCTTGTCCCGTAAATCCGTGACCATGGAGGCCATCACTTATGCCTTCAACCAGTGGCAGGCGCTCTCCAGCTATTTGAACGACGGACGTATAGAGATTGATAATAATGCGGCAGAGCGGTCTGTGCGCGGCATTACGATTGGGCGTAAGAATGATCTGTTTATGGGTTCTGACTTGGGTGGTGAACGTGCAGCAACGATGTATAGTTTGATCGGGTCAGCTAAATTAAACGACATTAACCCCGAGGCGTATTTACGCCATGTCTTATCGGTGATTGCAGACTATCCGGTGAATAGTGTAGCTGAGTTATTACCTTGGAATGTGACGTTGGCGCCATAAAAATATCAAGATAATCTGTCAATAAGGTACTGCGCGGATGCTTACCCTAATGGCATTATATTTTAATTTTAAACAAGGTTTCTGGTTTGGTATTTGGTGAACGAGCGAGTATTGAATGAGCAGCAGTTTTACAATGCGTTGTTCAGCAAAAAAAGCCTAGTCAATGACTAGGCTTTTTATTTAAATCACTTTGGAGGTTAGTAAATCTTTTATACTATTTTACAGCTGGGGCTGCAGCTTCAGGCTCAGTAGGTTGAATCTGATTACCTTTTGTCTTGCCATGATTATCTTCCTTCTCTTTTAACACCTTATTCTTTTTAGCAAGGTTTGCTTTAAGGTCTTGTGATGGTCCTTTATCAGTACGTTTATTTTGCTCTACGTGCTATGGACTGTCTACATTGCCAAGGCTGCTAGCATCGCTACTAGTAGCACCTTGATTAACGTCAGTTGCGCCTTTTTCTGTACGATTTTCTTGTTGGTTATGTTGCGGGCTGGCTGAAGTACCTAGGCTGCTCGCATCATCTGCGTTTTCTGGCGTGGTAGCTGCGATTGCATAAAATGTGTTGATTGTTAGTGCTGCTACAAAAAGTGTAGAAATTAGTTTATTCATTTGAGTCTTCTTCAATATTTATATTTCGAGTACATATTAGATAATTTATCAAAAGAACAAGCTATCAGACCTTGCTGAATTTTGCGTAGGAATGAGCTCACTCAGTTCAAGGCAGGTGCTTAAACCCACGCGAATTGAGCTTTAAAGAGACTCAACTACAAAGTGGTTAGCTTGTGTGGTGGTAGTTAATAGGGCTCAGATATGACCAGAGTGCTTGTCTACTTTAGAGTCAAATAGTAATGCCCATGAAGGGCATTTAATTGATGAGTTATGGAATGCCAAGCACTTTAAGGTATTCTTCAAGCGTAAGCGTGAGCCGTTTTAGAGAGTTATTAACTTCGTCTAAATGGGTGTCTGAATCGAGATGCAGTTTTTCTAGTAAGGCTTTGTGTTTTTCAATCGCATCTACGTGCTCATCGAATTTTGTATTTTTTAATGCTGGCTGCGTCATTGTTAATTTCTCCGTAAACCTAGTGATTGCTTTAGAGTGGCAACTATAGCGGGTTTACCGAGCCACAGCTTGCATTAACCCATTTACCGATAATATCTGCTTTTTCGCTAACTGGGTTGCCTCGGGCTTTGCCAGTAAACTTAGTTTGTCCTAAAAATGCCTCTGGGTTTGTAATAGTGCCTGTTGCTGTGCCGTTGCCTTTTAGAGTTTGGCTATCACATATAAAGTCTGCTTTATAGTTGTTGCCGTTGCGGTTTGCATTTTTAGAGTTACATCCTAATTGCGCTTGGTAAAAATTGGGCAGTGTTTTCTTGTTTACCATTTCTTGTGTGAGGCATGCTTGGGCAGTTGCAGTACCGTTTTTAATATTTGGAAAATCCAGCCCATAATCTTTAACTAAGTCTTTAACGCTCTCCATTTGATCTACTGTAAGGTGTGGTGCTAATAGTAAAAAGTCTGATGTGGTGGAGATTTCCCATAACCCAGGCCGCATGTTCGTTTCAGCGGCATTGGCTATGGTTGATAGTAATGGAGCAGTTAACAGAAGACGTATTAGAATTTTGCGCATGTTCGTTCCTTCCCAGATGATGAGATACACTTTTTATCATTAGTTTTGCTCTGGCCTCTATTTGTTCTGCAATTTCGCCTATCGTTATTTGACTGAAGCTATGCCAGAGTTCGTACCATTTTTTCTCGATCCCATTGACGGGTTTTTGCTTGTGCAATAAATGCCTCAACATCTAAGGCGTTTAGAACTCCTTTATCACTCGCAAGATTAGCCGCTTTCATTAGTAGTTCACCGCCTTTATCAACGGCAATTGCTTTTAAATGACCGTATGCGTCGCGAATAAAATCTATTGCTGCAGCCTCCACAGATAATTGTTTTGCAACATCGGTTGAAAGAATAACCACTACAGCATCAAATAGTACAGAGGGTGTGCCTGCCAGCTGACCATCAATTTTTTGTATGGCCCCATCGCTCAATTTTGCTCCGCCTATTTTTGGCCCTATAAGTTTTGCATTTGCGCCAGCATTAACGACCGCCTTTTTGACGTTGTTGATAGCAGTTGCATCGGAGCCATCTGCTATTAGTATGCCAATGCAACGACCTTGAAGGGTTTCTTTCATGTTACCTATGCTTTGTAATGCAGGGGATGGCGGCATTTCTTGAGCTTTTGTAACAGTCTTGGCGGCTTCAGGCATTTCACTTAAACCTAACGCATTTCCAACACGATTGGCTAATTCTTCAGAAATATTAAGTAAATGCGCAACCATCGCTAATCTAATATGCAAATACTCAACTTTTGACAATTCAAAAGCTAAAGCTGATGCAATGTGAGCTTGCTCATATTCGTTTTGGCTAATAAAGAACTGTCGTGCTTGAGAATAATGATCAGCAAAACTTTCGGGCCTTATACGTCCTTTATCGCCTGATTCATTGACGGTGGCGCTATGAAATCCATTGGATGATTCGCGTGGAGAATTTTCTGAGAGACTATTGGGTTCATAAGCCACTCTGCCAGTAGGCTGATTCATTTGCATATGACCATCACGCTGATGATTGGCAAAGGGACATTTAGGCGCGTTGATTGGAATTTGATGAAAATTAGAAGAGCCTAAGCGTGATAACTGAGTGTCTAGATAAGAGAAAAGGCGGCCTTGTAGAAGAGGATCATTACTAAAATCTATTCCTGGCACAACATGTGATGGACAAAATGCAACTTGCTCCGTTTCTGCGAAGAAATTATTTGGCCATTGGTCAAGCACCATGCGGCCGATTACTTTAAGTGGAACTAATTCTTCAGTTATTAATTTGGTAGGATCTAGATGATCAAATGGAAACTTATCAGCCTCTTCTTGAGAGAAAAGCTGAACTGCAAATTCCCATTCTGGATAATTACCCGCTTCTATCGCTTCAAACATTTCACGACGTAAAAAATCTTGATCGGCGCCTGCAATTTTAACGGCCTCATCCCAAATTGTAGATTGCAGCCCTAGCTTTGGTCGCCAATGGAATTTAACAAACGTTGAATCGCCCTGTTCATTAATGAGCCTAAAACTATGAACACCAAACCCTTCAATCATGCGTAACGAACGCGGAATTGTTCGATCAGACATGATCCACATCACCATATGCATGGATTCTGGGGTCAACGAAATAAAGTCCCAAAATGTGTCGTGCGCTGTTGCGGATTGGGGGAACCCGCGATCTGGCTCCATTTTGACGGCATGAATTAAATCAGGAAATTTAATAGCGTCTTGAATAAAAAACACGGGGATGTTATTACCTACTAAATCCCAGTTGCCTTCTTTTGTATAAAACTTAACCGCAAAACCTCGAACATCTCTAGGCGTATCAACAGACCCAGAGCCTCCCGCTACTGTAGAAATGCGGGTAAAAAGAGGGGTTTGAACACCCACTTCTGTGAGTATTTTTGCAGTTGTGTAATCTTTTAATGAACTAGTTAATTCAAAATAGCCGTGCACCCCAGTCCCTCGAGCGTGCACGATACGTTCAGGGATTCGCTCATGATCAAAGTGGGTGATTTTTTCTCTGAGGATAAAATCTTCTAAGAGCGTAGGCCCACGTGGATTTGCTTTTAGCGAGTTTTGATTATCAGAAATCGCTAAGCCTTGATTGGTCGTAAGTGTGGAATGGTCACCCTCCACAGTTTGATGTATTTCTCCACCACTGCCTAATTTAGCGTTGTTGTTAGCAAAAAGGTTACTTTGAACTATTTTACCGTCGGCCATTAATTATTCCTAAATACTCATCATTAGTGTTGATCATTTAATTACTATATTCAGCTAAACAATATTTCAATGTAACGAAACTCCCAAATAGAGAGCGTTATTATTTCATTTCGAGCAGGTTTAATATACTTTGCTCAAATTTTTTAATCATTCATTTATTAGATAATGGTTACTTTTTTGAGTTTGGATCTTCGTAGTTAAGTTTTTTCTCCCTAGTGATTGTTTCACCAGTACTTTTATCCATATTATTCATTTTGCTTTTGTTTTTATGCATCTTGTGTTTTTTGGTCATTGGTTTGTCCGTCATCGTCGAATCAGTTGTTTGATCTTGATTTTTAATTTGTGGAGTATCTGATGTGCCTATCGCGCTTCCATCATCCTTGTTACCCATGGTGGTGGCGGCGATAGATGGATAACTTGTAAGACTTAAACCAACCACTAATAAACAACATAATAATTTATTCACGATGTTTCCTTTGTATTTGATTGAGTTTGCATCAATGACTGTAAATTTGACTTAGTTATAAGCTATTTACGGACTTATAACTTCAGCTGCATCACGCATTTCTTTCACTTCATTGTGATTACGTTGCGTACCATTCAATTGGTTCAATACTATTGCAGCGGCTTCAGGAGGCAGTTCTTTTTTTGCAGCAACGGCGTATGCATGAAGAGCAACTTGCTCGCCGCGCTCTAATTCATTAAGTACTGAAAGGTTATCTTTAGCCATAATGACCGCTTTGAGTTCTATCCATTTACCATGCAAATAACCATTTGTGGAGGTTGAATCTGCAGGTCGACCACCCAATTCACGGACTAAATTTTGAAGTTCATATACACTTTGCTTGATTTGGTTTGATCGAAGTATTAAATATGTCTTTGTTTGTTCATTGTCTACATCTTGCGCAGACTTAAAAAAACCTTCTTCACCGTCTTTAGAAATTTCAATAAGATTATTAATGACTGATACTGTATCTTCGTTATTTAACATCTAGATTCTCCGGGTTAAAATTAATTTTGAAAGTTTTACATCAATTAAAAAACGTAAGCCTAGTGAGCCATCAATGCTTCTTAATTCATGTTAACCTTTGTTATTTAGTGATTTGACCACGAATTTCACCATCAGGATTAGCTGCAGTATGTAAGTTTACATACCATTTTCCATCCAATAACTCTTGCATTTGTGATGCAGTTAAAGTGGCGGTACCTTTAATTGGGCTAGCTAGATTGCCTGTAATGGGCACCGCTACATCAGCATTATTTCCTGCCGCTGCTGGCCCGTGAAAATGGGCAGCCGTTGCGGGCCCACTTAAATCAGAGTAATTGATAGTCCAATTGAGTACGCTGGTTTTATTATCTACATCACCTTTAAGCGTTCCTTCACCTTTACTGCCGTTAGCTGGAACTTCACTTGTGGCGGTTAGTTTTGCAGCAATGGATGTTTGATTTTTATTCATTGTCCCTGCATTACAGCCTACCAACGTCAATATCACTAATGCGCTAACGCTATAAATAATGTTTCTCAAATGCTTCATGATTAACTCCAATCAAATTGATGTAATGAATAAAATTTGATATTGCCTCTCTAAAAAGTAACTCACAGTACGCTGCCACACATAAGCTAAAATTTTTTTTCATGATTAAGTGTTAACTTTACGCTTCAACATGTGTGAAAAAAATATCAATAATTGGTTGCTGAAAAGCTGAGATGCGAGATTAAGAACTGCGGTTTTGAAATTAAGCGGGCATAACGGCTAAAGCCATTTGACTACCCGAAAATGGCTATCTAAAGGACGTTGTTTAACTATATTTAGATATTGCGGACTCAGTTACCAATGATAAATTCTTTTCAGTAAAACTTTTAATGACTAATGCATTGGAGATTAATTGAGTAAGCCCAAATAGTACATCACGGTGAATTGGATCTAATTTATTGGGTTTTATATCAAATACGCTTAAAACACCAATAATTTCGCCCAAAGGTAAAGTGATGGGCGCTGCCGCATAAAACATAAATTTGGTTTCACCATTCACAAAAGGATGTTCCGAATAGGAATAATCTTTAGAAATATCAGCAATCTCCAAACATGAGCTGGTTTTAAACAGCCAATCACCATACATTTGTTGTGATGGGCCATCTTCTATCCCATTTAAACCTTTCACTGATTTAATCCAAATTCGATTTTCATCTGACAACGTAATGATTACTACAGGCATGTGAGTGATTTTTGCAGCCAACTTAGTAATTGAGTTGTAAAGCGCCTCATATTGAGAGTCTAGTATATTCAGCTGACGCGATTGATGAAGGCGTTTCTTTGCATCCTGCATCATTTCAGATTGGTTTTCCAACAAAGTAAACACGGATGTGACTTTCTAAGCATTATTTAGGATAAGTTAGTTTCCAAATACTATATTCTCATTTAAATTTCTACTATGTGCGCTTCCACACAGAAGATTAATAATGATCAGTTCAATCTATAAAATAAATAATTAGGATTAAGCATGGTGTAGCACTTTCGCATTGAAACATGGCAGATTGAATATTCGAAGTAGTTATTTAATGCAGTTATTTTTTCTTAAATCAACACCCAATATTTTTATAACCAAATACTATAGGAGCTTATTATATGATGAATACAACGCTTAAAAAAACATTGAAGTACGTGTCTATGACAGGGTTTGCATGGTTTGCAGCCAATACTTTATCCAACATTGCTTTTGCTAAAGACGCTACAGGAGTGGGTGCTAAGCCTAATGCGCAAATGCAAGCAGTATTAGATGAACTACAAAAACTAGGGCCTAAGCCACTAGAAACATTGACTGCAGCAGAAGCTCGCAAGCAGCCAACTCCTGCGGATGCAGTGAAAGCTTTACTAAAGAAAAAACAAAACATGTCAATGGATCCTAAGCCAGAAGAGGTAGGTAAAGTTGAAAATAAACGCATAGAAGGCCCTAGCGGTTCTATTGATATTCGCGTTTATACGCCAAAAGGTAGTGGTCCATTTCCAGTGATTGTTTATTACCATGGAGGAGGATGGGTAATTGCAGATTTAGATACCTACGATTCTTCGCCACGCGCACTTGTTAACGCCACTAATGCAGTGGTTGTGTCATCACATTATCGTCAAGGGCCAGAGCATAAATTTCCTGCGGCTCACGATGATGCACTAGCAGCCTATAAATGGACTTTAGAACATACTAAAGAGTTAAATGGTGACTCAAAACATATTGCCGTTGTTGGTGAAAGTGCTGGGGGTAATTTAGCGGCATCTGTCAGTATTTTAGCGCGTGAGCATCGTATGCCAATGCCAATTTACCAAGTTTTAGTTTATCCAATTGCTGGTTATAACTTTGAAACGCCCTCATATATAGAAAATGCTAAGGCTAAACCGCTGAGCCGCGATGCGATGAAATGGTTTTTTACACAATATCTTAATTCACCTGCTGAAGGCAAAAATCATTTAATTTCGTTAGTTAGCGAGCGAGACCTTAAAGGGCTCCCACCAACGACCGTTATTACAGATCAGATTGATCCCTTAAGGTCTGAAGGTAAGGAATATGCTGATAAGTTGGAAGCAGCTGGTGTGAAAGTGCGTTATAAAAATTATGATGGTGTAACTCATGAATTTTTTGGCATGGGTGCGGTGATAGATAAAGCAAAACAAGCGCAACACTTTGCTGCGGAAGGTTTGAAAGAGGCGTTTGCTGAGGCAAAATAACTGCTTAGCTAAATGGTCAATAATATGTGTGGCAGATTAGTTGCTACACATATTATTTTAATAAAATCAATCGTTTATTCCAAGTAACAATTAAGCATATTTTATGCGTCAGGCTTTAATATGACTTTAGTCCAACCTTTTTCACGTTCATCAAAATGTTGATAAGCGGATGGCGCACTACTTAATGGCAGTTCGTGTGAAATAATAAATGAGGGTTTTGCTTTACCTGCTGAAATAAGGTCACGTAGTTTGCGGTTGTATGCTTTAACATTTGCTTGACCTGTTGCCATGCGTTGACCTTTCATCCAAAACTTACCCAAATCAAATGCGATTTGACCCTGTTTAGCTAAGTCATCTTTTGCACCTGGGTCTTTTGGTAAAAAGACACCAACCACACCAATTGAACCTGTTGCAGCGACTGAACTCACTAAACTATTCATGGTAAGGT
>JACMMS010000124.1 GCA_014378915.1 Methylophilaceae bacterium | reverse complement strand
GATCTGTATCATGCTATCCGCGCTCGGTTTCTCGGCTTGCCACTTGAAACCCGGAACGGTGTCAGGCGCAATCGGTGATGGATCCAGTGCCATGAAGAAACCAATGCCAGAGCGATTAATAATGACGCGTGACGTCCCGTCAGAGACTGCAAACAACACGTTGTCAAAAGTCCTGCGTATATCCCATACACCACCACCGACACGCCACAGGCCTTCAATGGTTGCGCCATTTGGAAACAGACGCTTAACAGCTATTTGTAGTGAGGTGATATCTTGGCCTACATGCCAGATATGTGGAGTTTGCTTTAACAGTCCATGACCATCGATACCCAATGCCAGCATCAGTAATGGTTGCTTGGTTTCTGGAAAAGGCCGCAGCCCGCGCATAAATGCGCTGAAATTACTTTCTGAGACTGCGCAGGCTTCTGCGATCTGTCTGGCGGTTTTACCTGACAGCTTAATGAGTGCTTTGATTAGTTCTAACTGATCCAATTCCATACTGATGACTCCTTCTATAAATTGATGCCTTAAATCTATTAATTGACTACTTAAGATAAACTTGATTAGTAATGATAAGTAGTTTATAGTAACTACAAAATAATTACAAGGCATTTAATTGATCGCTGCTACTTTTAATCAACAGACTGTTTTCAGGAGCACTACATGGTGAACCTAGGCAAGGTCATTGACTTGGTCAACGCCCGCAAGAATCGGGTGTTGCTCATTGCGGAAGCGAGCCTGCCGGAAAGTCAGTTCAAGGCGTTCCGTAAATTATTTTTGTGCGAATTCGGTGATAAGGGGCTGGAAGGTGAGTTGTTGGAAATATTTAACGAAGATCGTGCTGGTGGTAAGTTGGACAGGAATGGGCGGGAATAGATGATGCAAGAAAGGGGGTGCCGTGATGATTGAAAAACGAACAGAAAAAGCTTGATATTGAAATTCATGTGAAACCAGCATTCCAGAGCAATGTATTATTAGACGGTGAAATTGAATTGTTGATGTCAGTACTTCCAGAATTGTTGCTGGAATTGGCGTTGATGTCAGAAGTAGCGTAAACCAAAATACTAGGTTATGCGTTAATTTAAGGCTAGGTAAAGAACTGATTAATTCCTCTTTACCTAATTGAGATGCACTGACGACAAAAAAACCTAAAATTAAGGAATATCTCATGCACGTTGCCCTTTATGCTCGCGTATCTACTACCAGACAAGCCGATAACGATCTTTCAATTCCAGATCAGATCCGTCAAATAAACGAATGGTGCAAATCTAATGGTCACATTGTTGTACGCGACTTTGTTGAACCTGGCGCATCAGCAACAGATGATAAGCGTCCAGTTTTTCAGCAAATGATTGAAGAGGCGAAGCAAAAACCACCAGCCTTTGAGGCCATTATTATTCACAGCCTGTCTCGGTTCTTTCGCGATGCAATCCAGTTTGGTGTTTATGAACGCAGTCTAAACAAGAATAAAATAAAAATAATTTCCATTACACAACCAACTAGCGATGATGCAACGGGTGTACTTGTCCGTCAAATCATCACATCATTCGATGGCTATCAATCTGCAGAGAATGCTAAGCATACCTCTAGGGCGATGAAAGAAAACGCGCGGCAGGGCTTTTTTAATGGCTCTACGCCCCCTTTTGGATATCTATCAGCCTCAGCCGAGGAAAACGGTTGTCACGGACGTAAAAAGAAACAGTTAGCTATCAATGACACTGAAGCCGCAATCGTGCGCATAATCTATGATTTATATTTGTTTGGTCACCAAGGCAAGATGATGGGCCAAAAAGAAATCGGTCGGCATCTGACTCAAACAGGGTTACTCATGCGAGGTAAACCGTGGCGTGTACAAAAAGTGCATACGGTACTTTCTGACAGTTTGTATATGGGTGATTACTATTTCAACGTCATCGATTCAAAAACCAAACAGAAACGTGAACCAACGGAATGGGTTAAGACACTGATCCCAGCCATCATTGATCCAGTTAAATTTGAACAAGTCCGCGCCCGTAGAGAATCACGTGCGCCAAGTAAAATTTCGCCGAGCATCCTGTCATCACCCACGCTCATGACCGGCCTTATTAAATGCGGTCAATGTGGCGGGAGCATGACGCTGTCAACTGGCAAAAGTGGGCGCTACAAATATTACAAATGCACAAGCAGAAAAAATAAAGGTAACCATGTGTGCTCCAGCACAAATCTCTCTATGGAAAAGACTGATCAACAAGTATTACATCAGTTAGCAGAGCAAGTCTTCACGCCCCAGCACGTTCAAACCATGATGACAGCTTTACGTCATCGCATGAAAACTTCTAAAGATACTCAGCAGGTGCAGATTAACGAGCTAAATCGCCAGCTTAAACAAACGGAGGAGCGCCAACACAGACTTTTAGAAGCAATCTAGACAGGTATTGTTGACCTTGATGAAACGGTTAAAAACCGTGCTAATAATCTTAAGGCTGCACGAGAAGCATTACTTATCGAGATCTCTGGAGTGCGCCGTGATCATTCACGTCCTGTCGAGCATATCAAAGCAAGCCAAATAGAAGCATTTGCTAAAACACTAAAAGATAAGCTGCTTGCCAAAGATTCGGCAATCGCAAAAAGCTACTTAGGTTTGTTAGTTGATAAAATTGTAGTAAATGAAAATACGGCTACAGTGACAGGTAGTTATAGTGCGCTGGCGCATGCTGCAGCATTGACTGATCAAAAAATTGGGCACCTAAAACAAGTGCCCACTTCCATATCTGATTGGGGTGGCTGATGGGGCTCGAACCCACGACAACAGGAATCACAACCTGTGTTACATAATTATGGTATTAATTGATTGCTAAGGATATTTTTTGATATTATGTCTAATAAATATCCATCTTTATTTAAATTCAATCTTGCTTATATATTGAGTCACATATTTTATATTTGACATCATTAATTAAACTTTCGAGTAAATAATTTTTGTGTCGCTCAATCTCAGCCACAATTTTATTTATTAAATCACTATCTGTTTGCTTCTCTACTTTCTTTATTACTTTTTCTATATTTTTATCAAGCAATCCCACCAAACCCTTTGCTATTTTCTGAATCACCTCGAATTTTATTTCGCAATCATTTGCAAATTGCATCCACTCTAACCTACTAACTAGTGCATATTCAAATTCCCCTCCAATTGATTGTGCCATCTGACCATAGCCATATACAGTTCCGCTCACCAAGTCATAAAATGGTGCTACTGTCATGCCTTTTTCACTTAAGCTCACCTCTTTCAAAACTAGTTTTATTTATTAGAAAGGAAATGTTTTTTGCATGGGCATCACTGTTTCCTATTAGATAGTTATAGATAAATAATTGAAGTATTTCTTTTTGAGCAATTGCTGGCACCTTGCAAATTTTTGATAACCCAAAAATGTCCTTTGCAGTTGCGCCTAGCTGCGACTCAGGGTGTTCTTGTTCATATTTTTGATTTGGTGCTAAATTTAAAGCCTGACAACCATCAATTTGGTGCGAGCGTTCTAGAGTGCCCTCTCTATGGACTTCCCAGAATTCAGTAGACATTCAATAATGTCGAAACTGAACTGGAGAGTAGTCAATGAGAGGTACAAGATATACAGCTGAATTTAAAGCTGAAGCAATAAAACAAATCACTGAGCGCGGTCATGGTGTCGTTGAAGTATCAAAGCGCCTAGGTGTTTCAGATAAAAGCCTATACGCTTGGCTTAAGCAAAGCCAACAAGGTGATTTACCAAACTCCAAAGATATTGTGGCTCTCAAGCTAGAACTGCAACGGATGAAAGTAGAACTCAAGCGCACCACTGAAGAGCGAGACATCTTAAAAAAGGCCGCGGTGCGTTCAACTGGTGGTTGCAACACATGCATCAAGTTTATCGGCAGGCGTGCAAAAGTTCAAGGTTTTCCGTGGGCGCTGATTTAACTGTAACGCAACTTTATTTAAATCAGCTTGCGAATACCCTGAGAGATCGGTCCCTTTCGGGAAAGACTGACGTAATAATCGATTCGTGTTTTCATTGGTGCCGCGCTGCCATGGACTTTGAGGGTCGCAGAAATACACTTTAACATTAGTGGCAATCGTAAATTGCTGATGTCGTGCCAACTCCATGCCTCGATCCCATGTCAGTGATTGACGAAGTTCAGCTGGCAATTTTCTAACCTGTTGACTTAATGCAGTTACAACGCTAT
>JACMMS010000123.1 GCA_014378915.1 Methylophilaceae bacterium | reverse complement strand
CAGCCATTATCACTGTGATAATTTCATGCTGAAAAGCCGTTTGCTCGCTGGCGTTACTGCTGCTTTACTCATGTGCAGCTTACGTGCACAAGCTGATAGCGAAACTGTGCAAGCTGATGATGTGTCTGGTGATGCCTTAGTAATAGATGGTGATAAGCTTGAATTACATCTCGATAGAAAAATGCGTGCGCTAGGCAACGCCTCAATTACGCGAGGTAAGCAAACGGTTTTAGGAGACACTATTGATTACAACATGCAAGATGATGAGCTGCATGTTGTAGGAAATACTCGTATAAATGTTGGAAGTGCTAAGTTAACTGGCCCTGAATTAAAGATGCATTTATCTGAAAGTGTTGGTGAAATGCGCGACGCGTCTATTAGCATGTCTAGGCCGATTCAACCTAATACACAACAAATTAGCGCTAGTAGCCCAGATGATTTTTCTAAAAAATTAGGTAATTTACAAAGCCAACAAATAGGTGGTGCAGAAACTTTCTCGAATAGTGAGTTTAGTGAAAGAGGGAATCAGATAACCAATAATGAAAATAATAATAACTCAGCTAGACATTCACAAATAGGCGAGTCTCGTGGCGATGCTAAAGCCATTTTCTTTGAAGGCCAAGATAAAAAACGTTTGCAGGATGCTCGTTTCACTACATGCGCAGCAGGTATAGATGATTGGTATATAAAAGCCAAAAACCTATTAATCGACGACTATACGGAATCTGGCACTGCTAAAAATGCATATATAGAATTTAAAGGATGGCCAATACTTTATACGCCATGGATGAGTTTTTCTTACAATAATCAAAGGAATAGCGGCTTACTTACCCCTACAATTGGTAGTACCAGTAAAAGTGGGTTAGAAGTATCTGTACCTTATTATTGGAATATTAGCCCCAATATGGATGCAACATTTGCCACACGCGAGCTAAGCAAACGTGGCATTCAATTACAGGGGGAGTTTAGGTACTTAGAGGAAAATTTCTCTGGTCTTGATAATATTGAATACCTATCGAATGACAACCAAACAGGCAGCACACGTTATTACGCTAATCTTAAGCATCAACAAAATTTAGGCAGTGGTTGGTCAGCTGGTTACAGTCTTGAAAAAGTATCAGATAACCAATATTTTTCAGACTTATCAACACGTATTGTCACTACAAGTCGTGTCGTATTGCCACAGCAGTTTAATGTTGATTATGTAGATGATACTTGGCACTTTAATGCCCTTGCTCAAAAATTTCAAACATTAGACGGCTTATCTTATCCATATGAGCGCTTACCCCAACTAACACTTGTAGGCAATAAGTATTATGGTGACATTAACGCAAACTTATATACGCAAGCGGTTGCTTTTAGCACAAATACAAATGCACCAATTGTGCCAACAGGCACAAGATTTACGGCGTACCCAAGCCTAAGCTTACCTTTAAGTGCCTCTTATGGATATATAACTCCTAAAATCGGCATACATAGTACAAGTTATAGTTTAAATAACGTAGCTATCGGATTAGAGTCACAACAACGTACTCTACCCATATTTAGCTTAGATAGTGGCTTATTCTTCGATCGTGATTTTAAAGTGGCTGATAGGGATTACTCTCAAACATTAGAACCAAGATTGTTCTACGTGTATATCCCAAATAGAGATCAGTCAAATATCCCAATTTTTGACACTAGTGAAGCCGACTTAAACTTTAGTACTTTATTCAGTGAAAATCAGTACACAGGTAATGACCGTATCAATAATGCTAACCAAGTCAGCCTAGCTTTGATCAGTCGTTTTATTGAATCCAGTACAGGTGAACAACGACTTTCAGCATCAATTGGTCAACGTTATTATTTTACTGATCAAACCGTTGGGCTTCCTAATACTGAATTTAGAAAAAGTAATAGTTCCGATATTATTGCAGGCGTTACTGCAAACTTAAAAACCAGCTGGAGAATCGACGCATTTTGGCAATATAACACCGATGACGCTCGGTCAGAGCGCGCTACGCTTTCAAGTCGCTACAATCCTGAACCTGGAAAAGCGCTTAACCTAAGCTATAGTTATAGACGTGACGTCAGTGGTGCTGTTGTAGGTACTGGTATCGATCAATTTGATATTTCCGGTCAGTGGCCATTAGGTAAAGGTTGGTATGGTGTAGGGCGAATCAACTACTCATTACAGGATAAACAGTTCATCGAAACCCTAGCAGGATTAGAGTATGATGCGGGCTGTTGGAAAACTAGGACAGTTGTTCAGCGCGTAAGTACCGCTACAGCCAATGCCAACTACGCATTATTTTTTCAACTTGAATTAGGCGGACTAGCCTCTATTGGCGCAAATCCCCTTAGTGTTATTAAGCGAAGTATTCCAGGTTACGCCACTAGCGGACTTATTCCTGATACTAATCAACAACCTTATTATGAGTAACTATTTTGCGCGATTCTATTAATACTTGGATTCAAACTTGGATTCACATAAAAGTTAAACCTTGGCAGCAGTTTTTATTTTTTAGTTGCGCACTGCTTTTACCAGTAAGCAATTTTAATGTGCAAGCCGCAGAGGTCATTAAACTTGATCGTATCGTCGCAATCGTTGACCAGTCTGTGGTAACGGAACAAGAATTAGAAAGCCGGATTCGCACTGTAACGGCACAATTTAAAAAGCAAGGTACTGAATTACCAGAAGAAGGTGTATTGCGTAAGCAAATTCTAGAACGCCTGATTTCAGATGCGCTACAGTTACAATACGCGGCACAAACAGGCTTAAAAGTAGATGATAATCAACTAGATAGAACTGTAGAGCGTATTGCCGAACAAAACCAAATGACACTAACGGAATTTGGTGAAGCGCTGGCTAAAGACGGTATCACCATGAGTAAGTTTCGGTCAGATATCCGCAGTGAAATTACCATTGCGCGCTTGCGTGAGCGCGAAGTGGATGGCCGCGTAAATGTCACTGAATCTGAAATTGATAATTATTTAACAACGCAAGCTTCTAGCAACGAAAGTCAAGATGAGTTTGAGATTTCACATATTTTAGTCCGTACCCCTGAAGAAGGTGCAACGGAAGATGTGCAAAAAGCGAAAGCAAAAGTTGATGAAGCGATTGCCCAGCTGCAAGCTGGCACTAGTTTCGCAAAAGTATCTGCTAGTTTTTCTGATGCACCAAATGCATTAGAAGGCGGTAATTTAGGCTGGAAAAGTGGCGCGCAAATGCCTGCTTTATTTTTAGATGCCTTAAAAGCCATGCAAATTGGTGATATTTCACCCGCATTGCGCAGCCCAAATGGTTTTCATATTCTTAAGCTTACAAATAAGCGTGGTGGTAGCTCCCCATTAGTGATTGACCAAACGCATACGCGTCATATTCTTATCAAACTTTCAGAGGTCATGTCTGAAAAAGATGCCAAAGTTAAAATGGATAACATTAAAGAACGACTTGATAATGGTGAGAAATTTGAAGCATTGGCACGACAGTTTTCAGAAGATAGTACCGCATCAAACGGTGGCGATTTAGGT
>JACMMS010000122.1 GCA_014378915.1 Methylophilaceae bacterium | reverse complement strand
TTTATTGTAAAAGGCCACATTGGCTGTTACGACATTTAGGTTATTGTCGAGGATTATGAATGGCTCACGAACCGTCTCAGTAATTTCCTTATAAAAAGTTATCTGTTTTTTTAACGCGGATATGCGATTATCCTGATTAATCAATTTCTTTTTATCATCCTGTTCGTGTCTGACTGTGCTCATGGCATACGCCTTCGTTCGCTCTAAGTTACCAGTTTCTGACAAGCATCGTTAAAGGCTGATGTAAGTACATACCGCCGTTCCCTTAGTGTGTTCTTAATAAAATGGGCTAGCTGTAAGATTTCCGCTTCTAACTGACTCTGCTACCAATAATGATGTACAGATAGTCCTTATGCCGCAACCAATAGAAAACACCCACGGCGAGGTGGGTGTTTTCTTTTGGTTGAGCGTACCGGTCTGGAACCCAAAACCGAGGTATATGAGACATATGAGACAGTATAAAAAGGAGTTATTAGATTTGTTACAAATATTATGACGTGCATAATTATATCTGCTGAGATCATTATGGTTTCATGCTACTTTATCTCTAGATAAAACGATCAACCTGCTGAAACCGACCTATCCCCGGTATATACACTCTAGCACCCATTTGGATAGGATTCAGCACAAAGCTACTCTCATCGAACTTCTGATTGTTGCCAATCAGTTGAAGTTAGTGTCGGTGTAGGCATTATAAGGCTGTCCGACAGGTAGCACCTATTAGAGTGTAAATCTTTTTTCGATTGTATTAGGATCTTCTGCTAAACCATATTGCAGAATTACATTGACATAGTCAAAGCTTGAATTCTTTAATGTATTCTCGATTGATTTAAAGATCTTGTCTGCACTTGATCCGTAAAGATATATAGTTGCTTCGTTTTCGCCAACGTCATTACCATCTACGTGGCTGCCTTCCGGTAATGAAGTTTCGAGCTCGCTTTCAAGCGTATGGAGCTGGTCCAAATTTTGCTGCCCATTCAAATGAAGCTCAATTAGTACAGCTTCATCATACAATAACTGGTTCTTGTCTTTTGTTCTTAAAAAGCTGTTTTTTAGATTCATATGGAATAAAAATGATTTGTAAATTAAACGCAAATTATTAATGCATTATTTGGAAAATGACGTTTCTTTCCATTGTTTTAATTCTTTTACGATAAAATTTAGAGAATCCTGCCATTCAGCTAAATTACTGATATTGTCTTCAAGAATTAGTGATATAAGCGTATCTTTATCAGCTGTCATTCTTAATACTCTTGGTGTGTTCCACCAAATATCTGCTAGCTTTATTTTATTCATTGAAACTTCGATGCGCCCTTGTAACTCAAAATCCTTAGTTGCCACAATAGCAAATCCCATTGACTTAAGCTTACTCTGAGTTTTATCTAATGCTTCCAAGAATTGCATATTTTGTTCTAAAGAGTTAAGCATTCGTTGTCTGGTCATTATATTATTCTTTCATAAATGCGTTAATGAAGACTGTAAGTAAATAGATTAAAACGGTACAATTTTACGGCAATCTTTAGCTTTATATTGTTGATTTCTGCTCGTCAGTTAATTCATCGAGCACATCAATCCAGTACCACCATTTGTACCTAGGTATTTCATTTCTATTAAGGTCCATCAATTCAAAACCATCTTGTTTGTTTGCGGCTAACCAAGCCTGCCAGTCCAGATCATTCTTACGTATTACAGCGGTATCAGTTTTCACTTTCAAATCTTTTAATTCCATCAGATACTCATGAATATCATCACGATAATCAACAATTTCTTCAATTATATCGTAATGGTCATGCTTTATTAGCGGACCAGCGTACTTATATTTTTCGTACTTTTCGATAGAGGTGTTTAATTCCATGCATATTGAGGATACTACTTTATCTGACATACATTTATCTCCTCGTCCATCTATTCCAACCCTTACTTGTACTCTTACTATACGAAGATATTTTTTTGTTATATGTTAATACAACCCTATACTTCGTTGTCGCCCTTGCGGTACTCCCAGATTGTAGCACATGTTTGTACGATGATCTGACAACTGTGTTAATTGCTCCTAAAGTATACCCTGCAGCGCTTTTGTATCCCATCTCTGCACCATGTTGTGCATAATGATATGCCATATTTGCTGCTCCACTTTTACGTGAACCGGCTGTCCACGCAAGAGCAGCAACTTTATCAAATTTGCCTGCATTCATCGCTAGCTTCACGCCTGCACCGACACCGACCAGACCAATGCTCGCTACGGCGGCTTGTTTCCAATGCCCTTGAGCCAGCTCTCCGCTCATTGCAACCCCACTGGCGATCATGCCAATCGGTCCTGGTATCATCGAGCCGATACTGGCTACTCTAGTTACGTTCTTGAGGGCAGAGCCAAAGGCCATATTACCATCTAGATCAAACTCATTAACTGGGTCTGGCGGATAGACGTAGTTATTTTCTACACCACCTTCTTGTGGATCAACCTGTAGGAACCGCCCTATACCTGGTATATACACTCTAGCACCCATTTGGATCGGGTTTAATACAAAGCTACTCTCATCAAACTTCTGGTTCTTACCTACCCAACTAAAGTTAGTATAGGTATAAGCGTTATATGGCTGTCCGACAGTTGGAGTGTTTGGTGTAACTAAGTTGTTATAGCTCATTTCTAGCATTTGACCGTAGGGGGAGTAAAAGTAGTCGTTGTTCTTGAGGCCAGTGGCGCCGGCGGTGCGCATTATGTCACCGTGGATGTTGGGGAGGGAGTTACTTAACAAGCATATTTCTTATGTTACTTAGTAACTCTATTGAGCTATTATCATATGCAAAAAGGCCTACTTGAGTACCGTCATTTTCAGATTCTAA
>JACMMS010000121.1 GCA_014378915.1 Methylophilaceae bacterium | reverse complement strand
GTCGCTAGTGGTCGGCATAATCACACCGCCTTAGCTGATAACAAGCTGCGTAACTCACCCACATTAAACGTGGTCGTTCTTGGTGTTAGTTTGTACGTTTTAAGCGTGCCAGCTTTCACCATACGCCAGCAAGTCGCTGCTGAAACACCGCCCAATAATCCCCTGACTACTGGCAACCTGACATAACTTGTTGCTGGTAAATTATCAAAGTTAGATTGAGCTAATGCTTCGCTGGTTGATACTTTTTGTGCCATGATGTTTCGCTTCGTTGTTGTTGGTGACAAAACGAATCATGGGGATTATTTAATTGATTGAAAATATGTGCCCAGTAGACACCACGCACCTGCCAGCGTAGCCTATACAGCCTCCGACGGGGAGTGTATTACCTAAGCTTAATCCCCATTTTTTTTGCATAAGCCCGTAACCAAGAAGTAACAGTGCTAGGTTCATACGAAAAATCTTGAGGCTCAAGCCATGCGGAATAATGCGTGCCAGCTTTCACCATATCAAGGAATTGATTTTGGTTTTTAGCCCACTCATTAGTTACTAACTCAAAAGCTACATTCCTGACTTTGTGTCTAGCTATATTCAGTTTTTCTGAAATGATAGATTTACGCTTTACATCTTTCCTTTCCAATTCAATCTCAATCTTTGCATCTAAACCAAGTTGAATATTTTGAATTTCAAACAATTGTTCCGCATAACAAATTGCCTCGGTTGCATCCATTGCAGATGTCGCAGCAAATTCAATATTTTTTCTGCCTTTAAAGTGTTGTATCAATCTAATAATATATTCGCGATATTCAACCTTATCTGAATGATCAGTAATTAATTTACTTAAATTCCTTTCAAAGTCAACACCAAGCCAAATCATTGATTCGACCAATTGCCACATTGCTAAAATTGCAAAATATTCATACTTTTTGCCATCAATAAACACTTCGCCACCAAGATCATCATAAAGAGGAAAACACATATTTAAAGCATCTATCACGCTAGTATTTTCTGAAGTTTCTATGTCCAGTTCACCTTCTTTTGAATCATCAAATAAGTACCTGCCATTTGCACGGGTTCCACCATCCCACATAAAAAAATTATAAAACTCGTCCAAATCTGTATTTTGTTTAGATTGTAACCGACTTATTTCATCCTCTTTAATACATCTAAAATTCTCATGAATTACCCAATCCATGTTAATCGCAGCATCCATTATTTCATCTAATGAACGACCTTTTAGCAAAAACTTGGCACGACCTAATATTGAATCTAAATTGGCAAAAGGTTGCGGCTGTGGAATATAACAAGTTAAAGGATTAAATATTTTAAAATATTCAGATTGAAAATTCATACCACCCCTTTACTACCCCATAAAGAAGAAACCACACCAGCCAAAAGGGGTTTGGTGTTCGCACGTGGTAATTAAGCACGCGCTAGGTGTGGTTAAACTGGTTTTAATCTAATTCTGCTACACGCACAGGACTAGCATTAAATAATCGCCTGTGGCGAGCTAAACAGGCTTAGGCTTGCTTAAATGGCAATACTTTTGCACCGTCTCTTGCAATATCTAATTGGTCACTCCACCATTGTGCTATTGCCATGCGCTCTTTGTCGTAAGTGGCTTGGTTATATATTGCACTAATGGCGTTTTTATCTTTATGCTGCAAAAATGAGTCAACAGCTTCTTTTCTAAACAATCCGCTTTCATTGGCTTGCGTACTGAAAAAGTGACGGCAACCATGTGGCACGATATGGTAATCATTAAATACCGCATCGTAAGCATTGCTAATTGCTTTGTCAGAAACAGGCTTGCTGGTTAGTCTACCAGTAAATAAAAACTCGTTATGGCCTGTATATACCTTTAGCTGTTTTAACGCTACTAAGGCTTGCTTTGATAGCATGATAGTGTGAGGCTTGGTCATGTGCTTACGTGTTTTAGATCGCTCTAATGGTAATGTCCATATTGCATTATCTAAATCAAATTCCACCCATTTAGCACACCTAAGCTCACTTGGTCGTTGTGCAAAACTCAACTGTAAATAAACACATGATGCCACTTCAAAACTACCAGCATATTCAACTAGGTTGCGTAATAGCTTGCCAGCATCTGCCATTGACTCTAAGTGAGGAAAATTACCACCGACGTGTTTAACAAGCCGTTCGTCTTTTAGTGGGATCGGGTTTTCTGATATGAGCTTGTCACTCAATGCAAAATCAAACACGTTTTTAATCCAGCCTCGTGTTTTTTCCATAAACTCAAGCGCACCGCGTTTCTGCATAATCAATAAACATTTACGCACTAGCTGATTATCAATTTCACTAATGGGGTGCTTACCAATCACGCCATAAACATTAGCGTTAAAAGTTTGTTTGATTTTTAGGTGTGTTGTAGGTGCGAGTGTGCGTTCTTTAATGGCTAGCCAGTCTTCGGCAACTTTACGAAAAGTAGTATCAGCATCTTTAGCTTTTTGTTGTTTAACTAGCTTTGCCTCAAGCACGGGGTCTTTATGCTCAACTTTTACTTGCTTCAACTTTTGGCGTGCTAGTTCTCGCGCCTCACTTAATGTCAATTGAGGATAAACACCTAATTGCATAAGTTTACGTTTGCCGTGGAGTGTAGTTCTTAGCTGAAAGTATTTACTACCATTTTCATGAAGAAGAAGAAACAACCCGTTACCGTCTCTCATAGGGTTTTTTGCAACCTCGCCATACGTAGCAGCTTTGATTGTAAGGTCGTCTAGTAAGTCAGCGTTTAGCTTTGCCATAAAAAGGTATAAAAGTTTATTAAGGTAAGCCTTTATACCTTTTTTTATACCAAACGTATAGCAACGTTATGAAACGACAAAACACGCTTTGAGGCGTAATATTCAGGTTAAATCATTGTATTTATTGGGATTTGATACGATTTGATACGAAGAAAAACAACAACTTGGGGCCGACGGAGAGACTCGAACTCTCACGACCTAAGTCACAGCCACCTCAAGGCTGCGTGTCTACCAATTCCACCACGACGGCATTTATTTAAAAATTAGCAACATTGCACTGCTAATTTATTTTTATAACTATTTGGGTATTTCACCTGTAGTGTTAGTTTTTGTTTCCTTAGCTTCTGGTGATTTGATTTCAACGGTTTTAACGGAAGTTTGTTCTGTAGATGGCACACTGACGATGCTAGAACGACCTGCATGATGGCTAGATAAATAAGCCAGCGTTAAGCTAGTTGCAAAAAATACCGCCACACAACCTGCTGTTGCTTTACTCATAAAATTAGATGAGCCGCTTACACCAAATAAGCTCCCCGATGCGCCGCTACCGAAGGCTGCACCCATATCGGCGCCTTTACCGTGCTGCAATAAGACTAAACCGATGACGCTAGCTGCAGCTAGCAAGTGTATAACTGTAATAACATTTTCCATAATTTATATTGCTAAGCTGCCAAATCAAATTGGCTTTCTACTCAAATTGATTGGGCAACGCTGCATATTCCTTCAAAATCATTTGCATTTAACGAACATCTACCGATTAAACCACCATCGATATCTGGCATAACTAATAATTGTAACGCATTTTGCGGATTTAAGCTCCCTCCGTAGAGGATTTTAAGGCCATTAGCTGCCGCAAAATCTAATGCAGAAATCTTGTTACGGATAAATTCATGCATGGTTTGCGCTTGCTCAGGATTGGCAGCTAAACCTGTACCAATAGCCCAAATAGGTTCGTAAGAAATAACAGCATTGGCAAATACTGTCGCACCATGCAGAGCGATAATAGTATCAATCTGCTTAGCAACCACGTGATACATCACACCAGCTTCACGCTCAATTAAGGTTTCACCCACGCATAAAATAGGCGTTATACTAGCATTTTTTGCCATCATAAATTTTGCGGCAATATTTTCATCAGATTCACAATAGGCCGTATTGCGTTCGGAGTGACCAATTATGGTATATTGGCAATCAAAATCCTTGAGCATGCCTACGCTTACTTCGCCCGTATATGCACCTGTGGCAAATTTTCCTATATTTTGTGCGCCCCAAGCGATGTTGGTATTTTGCAGTAAACTTTGAGCTTGCTGCAAATAAGGAAAAGGCACACAAACGGCATAATCTGCATTATTGAGTGGGGCTAACTTTGTGATGCAGTCGGTTAACAATGTTTTATTTTGCGCAAGGCTGCCATGCATCTTCCAATTACCAACGACTAGTTTACGACGCATTATTTTTCCTGAAACTCATTTTTTCTTGAATCCTTTTCCTAAAACCTAGCGCATTTATCAATGCGCGGATTTTAGCTGGTAGGTCATGCCTGGTCAATGTTAAGCGTTAAAAGTAGCTATTTTAAGATGCGTACTTAAGACGCTTTTTTTAAGACACATAGCGGACTAGCAATTGTACAGATTGCACGCCATTGTATTGATTGGTTTTTAATTCGTACACAACTTGCGCAACTTCTGGCAGAAACTCTGAATGCCCAAAGTAAATAGCATCCACTAGCACAGCGTCTTTTTTAAGCTTGAGTTTTAGGTGTTTTTCACCCACCACACGCTGATTAACCACCTCAAACTCATCACAAAATGCGGGTGACGCAAACCCTTGCCCCCAGACTTGAGCATCTAGTGCTATTGCAGTCTGCAATGTCATGTCACTGGTATTTAATCCGCCATCTACTAGCATTACCGCTTGCAAATCGGCAGGGCTTAATAGATATTGGCACACCGCCTCAAAGCCCTGTTTGAAACGCACAAAATCATCGGCCTTAATGGTTAAGCCTGCTGCTATGGCATGGCCACCAAATTTAATAATTAAATCTGGCATGCGCTTTGAAAGTAAATCGAGTGCATCACGCAAATGCAGCCCAGAGATAGAGCGGCCAGAGCCTTTTAAAATCGCATTATCAGTCGCATTTGCAAACGCAATAACAGGTCGGTGATAACGCTCTTTAATGCGCGAAGCTAATATACCAATCACACCTTGGTGCCACTCGGGCTGAAACAGGCTGATACTATATTGAGCATCGACTTGCAAATCATCTAGCGCAATTTGCGCCGTGTCAGTCATATCAGCCTCAATATCACGCCGCGCATGGTTAAGCTCATGCAGCTGTTGCGCAAGCTTTTTTGCAATCTCTTCAGTGTCGGTCAACAAGCAGGCAATACCTAAAGACATATCATCAAGCCTGCCAGCCGCGTTTAATCTTGGTCCTACGTAAAACCCCAAATCTTGGGCGCTTGTTTTTTGATAATCGCGACCAGCTAATTTAAGCAACGCGATAATACCAAAACCAGCCTTTCCATCGCGAATACGGCGCAAACCTTGCTCGACCAAAATACGGTTATTGTGATCTAACTTAACCAAGTCTGCCACCGTGCCAAGCGCAACCAAATCTAGCAACTCAGCCAGGTTAGGCTCTTGCTTATTAACAAATAGTCCACGCGTGCGCAACTCTGCACGCAAAGCTAACAAACAGTAAAACATAACGCCTACACCAGCTAAATTTTTACTTGGGAAATCACAGCCCCGTTGATTAGGATTAATAATACAGGTCGCGTCTGGCGTAGTATCCCCGGGTAAATGATGATCCGTCACCAGCACTTGTAAACCGCGAGTATTAGCAGCAGCAACGCCTTCTACGCTTGCAATACCGTTATCAACTGTGATTAAAATATCAGGAGGATTATCAGGCGACTGATCTATTGCAAGCTGAACGATTTCAGGTGTTAATCCATAACCATACTCAAAACGATTAGGCACTAAAAAGCCAACTTGAGCACCCATGCTGCGCAAGCCGCGCACAGCTACAGCAGTTGCGGTTGCACCATCCGCATCGTAATCACCTACCACTAAAAACGTTTTGTTTACAGCAATGGCATCTGCTAGCAATTTTGCCATTTGCGTATTATGTGTGAGCCTATCAGGGGGAATTAAACCACTCAAATTCGGCTCAAGCTGTGCAGCGCTTTCTATACCCCGAGCTGCATATAAATGAGCCATTAACGGGCTAATGCCAGACTCAACAAGCTGCTGAGCAGCTTGTTGGTTGACTTCGCGATTAACAATTTTCAAGCAGTGCCCCCTTGATAGTAAGCTTGAAAATAACTTAATACCGCTTTATTTTTACCCAGTAATTTAAATAGCCATGATTTGTATAAGTCTTTCGGCCTAGTCTCGGTGACTAATACCACATCTTGATGCGTTAAATTGAGCTGTAAAGTTGCACCTTGTTGCACGAGCCTATATAGAATCTCAATCCAGTGTGTGATGTCAGTATTGGGCCTTAACGCAATTAACACTTGCTGATTCAACACAAACTTCAAATGGTTAGGCACGAACTCGCAATCTACTTTTGCCAGCTTCGCGAGCTTTTGCACATACGGAATATCACTAATAACTTGATTAACTAACGATACATGTGCTTGTGGCAATGTACCTCCACCCGACAACCAAATACTATTAATCGCAGGCAATTGACGCATCTCACGCTGTTGATTAAGCTGATGCTCATGCAATAGCATTTGAATCTCGTTAGTCACTTTATTCCAGTACGAAGCATCTTCGCCTTGCGGTAAATAGCCATAGATATTCCGTCCGATGACTTTTTCTGGCAAAGTTGTACTGATTTTTAGCGCTTTATTTAAACGTAATAAGAGTTTAGATTGGCTGAATTCACTCTCGCTTAACTCAAAAGCAAAGCTATCTTCAGAGAAATGTTGGTTTAATAGTTGGCACAAGGTTTCTAACTCGTCTTGAGTTACTACTAGCGCTGCGGGATCACTCAATACTACAGCATCGCGCTGCAATATTAAGTGCACTGGGTCTGCTTGCAGATAATAGTGGGGCATATCATCAGCACTAGTGGGTGCAGCAAGCGAAGCGAGTGGATAATCTGAAGTTTGTTTCACACTAAATTGTTGGCAAATAAGCTCTGCCATGGTTAGATTGATCATGCGACGCTTACCGACAGCCAACAAACTATTAAGTAATTGGGTATTGCCAGTGACTAAATGACTGCTTAATTTAACATCATCAAAATCAATAGGACAAAAAAAAGTAATATTCACGGGCGCCACAGTTTTAATAAATTAATTAACTATCTATTTTACTTTATGGTTACGAATACACTACCGTTTACTTTAAATAAAAAATCCAGCAGATAAAATATCTACTGGATTAGTCGCTACACAGTATGACTTAATACTTACTTACCAATCGTGGCGCTCTCGACGATCACGATCCCAATCACGCTGCCTATTATCATATCTTGAATTATTATCTGAATAAGATATTTGCGATACGGTATTTGTCGCCTCTGTCACACCAACATGCACAGGAATGGTGTCACCCGGTTGACGATCCATCACAGTTGTATAATCACGACCGTTATAACGATAACTTACCAAATATCCGCTATTGACGGTTTGCCAGTTATTTACACTATGACAACGCTCTACTGGTCGACTGCTGTAACCATTGTTATTCGATTGATTACCCACACGATCGCCTACTACCGCGCCCAAACCTGCCCCAACCGCGGCAGCTACTATACGGCCATTACCGCGACCTACAGTGTTACCCAATAAACCACCAGCAAGACCACCAATAATTGCGCCTGCTGGAGATGAGCGATCATTGTTATAGCTATCTGGCACATACTCTGTACGGCACTCTTGACGAGGCACATTAATGCGCTCAGTTTGTGGTGATACTGATATCACGCGCGCTCTGTCATCGTAACTATCATCAGCCAACGATGTAGATGCAACTGTAATTAAAGTAACCGCTAACAGTGAATTTTGTAACGCTGTACGGCCAGTCATTCTAATTATTCGGTTAAACATTTTTTTCTCCTTAATTTCATTCTGGAATTTCATCAAGCTCTGCATATTTTCCACAGATTAGCAAATAACGCCGCCAATTTACAAACGAATGACATTCAATTGTAAATAATTTGTAACTAATGATTTTACTTAGGACGCGCTCAAATTTGAAGTGCAACATTTTTCGAAGGAAAATGTTGCATGGGAAATTACAATCAATTCAGTATTGAAGAGCGCAGTGTTATACAGGCGCAGTTAACATTAGGGTTTAAGCCTAGTTGGATTGCCGTTGGATTGGGTCGATCCGTTTCGACGATAAGCCGAGCTTCGCTGCAATGGGTGAGTTAAAGTGAAACCTGGACGTGGTCGACCGCCGATTGCAG
>JACMMS010000120.1 GCA_014378915.1 Methylophilaceae bacterium | reverse complement strand
CCATGCATTACTAACTTAAGTTTTACTGATGCCTCTAATGGCACTTATGTTTCTATTTCTGGCTATCGTGCGATTAATAAAGATCATGCCCATATTGCAGATCTATGGACATTATTTGCTAACCCTTGGTTTCCAGATGGACCAGAATCAACGAACCTAGCCTTACTAAAATTTGTGCCTCATGCTGCAGAATATTGGGATGCCCCAAATAGTAAAATGGTACGTTTCTTTGCAATGGCAGCCTCAGTGATTGCAGGTAAACCAATGGGATTGGGTGAGCATGCAACACTTGTTGACTTAGTTGCAACTCCTGAAGAAATGGCCACAGCCAACGTAAATACTAGTGAGAAATAGTCCAGTATGAATGAAAAAGCATCACAATTAATGTCAGATTCTGCTACTCAAGCGCTTGTGACTCCAGAGCCATCAGCCAAATTTAGCATAAGCAGGCGCTGGCTATATTTGCTTGGTGGTTTTTTCATGGTGATCGTAGCAGGCGTTGCAGTAGGGGAGTATTTAGGATGGCCATTTTTAGCAGCACCGTTAGCGCGAGAGTTGACAGCAAAACTTGAACGGCGCGTCAGCTTTTCAGCAAACGAGAACGCTGAAAATAAAGTTAGCATACGCTTTTTAGGCGGACTACGATTAAATTCCCCATTGTTAGAAATTGCAGCCCCTAGTTGGAGCAAAGCACCTCACCTATTACTGGCAAATGATGTTGTTTTAGAGTTGCGTTACATTGACATGTGGCATGCCTACCGTGATGAGCCACTTAGAATAAAACGCTTACAAGCCAATAGTTTAGATGCGCATTTAGAGCGCTTTGCAGATGGTCGTGCTTCTTGGCAATTTGGTAAAATATCGACGTCTAATAACTCTGTAGCTATTCCAACGTTTGGTCGTTTACAAGTGAATAAGGGGGTATTAAGTTATAAAGATGTGCCATTGCAAACTGACATTGACGCTGATTTTTCATTAGTAAATGGTGATAATAATAAAGCCATTAATGCATCAGTGAATACATTTTTAAAAGCGAATGCGACAGGTTATTACCACAAACTACCATTAAAAATTGAATTGGTTTCTTCAGGCACAGTATCGACAAAAGCCGTATCGACAAAAACAGCTTCTCCAAAAACCGCTTCAATGACACAAAATGGTACTCATCATTCGGACAAAGTATCGCAAGCTTTGGATGCAAAAAATATAGCGATTAAACAGGTAGATAGCAATCGTTCAGACATTAAGGATAAAGTCGAATCGATACCTATTACGCTTGATTTAAACGCCAAAGTAGGGCGTGCAGCCTTAATCTTTAAAGGAACTGCAGCAAATGCGCTGAATATGACGGATTTTGCCGGTCACTTTGACTTAAAAGGGCCATCTATGGCAGCTGTGGGTGATTTGTTTAGCGTTACATTGCCGACTACTGCTGAATTCAACACAGGCGGCCTGATCAATAAACAAGGTGGTGTTTGGCGTGTAAAAGTAGATAACCTTGATATAGGTGCAAGCCATCTAAACGGAGATTTTAGATATGCAACAAGTTATGATGCGGATAAAAGTATTCCATTGCTCTCAGGCACGCTAGGTGGCAGCAAATTATTATTGACGGATTTAGGGCCAGCTTTTGGTACGGTGCCAAGTGCTGTGAAAAGAGTCAAGGTGTTGCCGACTCGTCCTTTTGATCTTGCATCATTACGCGCAATGGACGCGGATATATCTGTTGATATTAAGTATGTTGATTTAAATACTAGCTTTTTAGAGCCATTGCGTCCACTACGCGGGCATTTGCAATTAAAAAGTGGCATATTAAGTCTGCGAGATCTGGATGCTCGTACCGCAGAAGGCAGATTATGGGGTAATTTGAGTTTAGATGGTCGAGGCTCAAAGGCATTATGGGATTCAAATTTACGATGGGATGGCGTAAAACTTGAGCGCTGGGTGAAACAAGTACGGGATGACGGTTTGCCCCCCTATATATCAGGCAGATTGAAAGGACAGGCGGTATTAAAAGGCCAAGGCATTTCTACGGCTGAAATTTTAGCGACATTAAGTGGCAATATTCGTAGCGAGTTGCGAGATGGTGCTGTTTCACACTTTGTGATTGAGGTAGCAGGTTTAGATTTGGCGCAGTCAATGGGGGTGTTGTTTGAGGGGGATGATTCATTACCAGTGCAATGCGGTATATTTGATTTAATCGCAAAAGAAGGCACTTTCCGACCACATGTCATGGTAGTAGATACTAAAGACTCTGTGGTTTGGGTTGATGGATCACTGTCACTGGCGACTGAGGCACTTAACTTACGAGTAATAGTATTGCCAAAAGACTTTAGCCCATTAACATTGCGCGCACCATTACAGATAAGAGGGAGTTTTGCTAATCCCGAGGTATCTTTAGAGAAGCAACCTATAGGAGTAAAGCTAGCATCTTCCCTATTTTTAGGCTTACTCAATCCATTAGCAGGGCTAATTCCATTGTTTGATTATGGCGATACTAAACAGGCTAAAAATCGCGCTTCAGGCTGCGAAGCGCTTATGCACAAAGGTCTAAATAAGCCGTTAAATGCTCAATAAATTTAAATAGGTGAACACAAAATCACTAGAGTGTTCGACAGCGCACAGAACTCTATATTACATAGGTTTAATATTTGCATATGCAATTGATTAAATTGCTTATGTAATTTAGTTGTAAATGGCTTAATTTTTTTATAACATTTGTGACAAGATTTTCAAATCTTTAAGGAGTCATTATGAATCGTTCTATACTTTTTTCAGCTTTTATCAGTGCCGTTATGCTTACTGCTTGTGATAAACCAACTGTAGTGAATGTACCTGCTGATACTGTTGTAGTGCCAGGGCCTGCTGGCGCACCAGGAAAAAATGGCGAGCAAGGAACACAGGGTGACAGTGGCATCAAAGGCGATACTGGCAATGCTGGTATTCCTGGCGATGTAGGTACGCCTGGTGTTAAAGGTGATGCTGGTAGCACAAATACAATCATTGTTACACCACCTGCAGATCCAGCCCCTACGACAGCACCAGCTAATTAAATCAACCGAATTTACTGCGGAGATTGCTGCAATAATTACTGTCATAACTAAAACAATAAGGAGAGTCCCATGAGTTTAAGTACTATATTGCTGATTATTTTAATTTTAATGTTGATTGGCGCTATACCAAGTTGGCCTCACAGTAAAAACTGGGGCTATGGCCCAAGTGGTGGTTTAGGTGTCGTCGTCATCATCATTATTATCTTGTTGCTAATGGGTAGGATTTAACGATGTCAATCAAAAGAGCTAATGGCAATAAGCCAATGTATAAAAGGTTTAGTGCCGTATCAATTACTTTAGCTCTTTTGAGCTTTTCTGCTTGTAGCCAAGAAGCGAAGTTACCTATTTCAGCGGGCATGGGTCCCAACCCTACATTGCCACCGCCATACCAGTCTATTTTCCCAACTTTAAATATAGCGCCTGCAATTGGTTGGCCAGTGGATGGCAAGCCAGAGGCAGCTACAGGTACGACAGTGGCTCCTTTTATGCGTAATTTAGATCATCCACGTTGGCTATATGTATTGCCTAATGGTGATGTGCTAGTAGCAGAAACCAATGCACCGCCTAAACCTGACGATGGTAACGGTATCAAAGGGTG
>JACMMS010000006.1 GCA_014378915.1 Methylophilaceae bacterium | reverse complement strand
GGCTAATGCTGTGAGCCAAATCAATAGCAAACTCATCAAAATGTAAGGCGTTTTACCACGCCAGACTTTTAAATAATCGTGATGTTTTACATTGTCTATGGTAGTGGCTAAAATCTCCACACCGGGATGCGCTTTAGCCATGGCTGTAGCTTTCAGGTCAAACAATGATGGTGCTGTTGAGCCGATAATCACGATCTTATTGGTAAATTCATCAGCTGGGCGTTTTTTTACTTTGCTGGCCATGTCGGTATAAACATCACTAAACGTGGCAAATTGGTAAGTAAAAGGTTTGCCACGCCAATTAATGAGCATGTCTTGCGGAAGCTTAGTCGTTGAATTGGCCTGCGTAAAATTACCGACGACTAACGGCAATGCTGGCAAGCGCCAGCCGCTTTCATCGTGCCAAAGCTTGTATTCGCGCACAATGCCATCTTTATCTGGATAAATATTATGCGTGCCTAAATGCTTGGTATTGAGCGCGGCATCAAAATGAGGCAATACTACAGCGATTGGTTTTGGGAGCGCGCTAGCAACAATACTTGTTTCCTGCGGCGCACGTACAATGCCAGGAATCATATCTGGTGTTACTTTGCTTAGGTAGTCACTCGCTTCTGATAGCCTTAATATCGGAAAAAATGTATTGGTAGTGCCTGCAATCACATCATTAAAATAAGCGTCACTATCGGGGTTATATACATCGGCATCGCTAAATAAAATACCGAAAACGATGGCTTTAGGTTGTTGTGCTTCGATGTTTTCTACAAACTCACCAAATACTTGGCGTGGCCAAGGCCAACGACCATATTCTTTAGCCATTGCGCTCAGCGAGGCTTCATTTATGTCTATAATGACAATTTCAGGGTCGGCTTTCGGTACTACAATCCGATTTTTCACCATCAGGTCAAATGCACGGTCACGCATGTTTTCACCCACATGAAACAGGCTGGCATCAAGCAATACAAGCACAGTAAGTAGGGCGCTTAAATATAAATAAAAATTATTACGTAGCTTACGTGTGACGCTGGCTAGCCATTGGCTGATGAGTAATTTGAGTTTGGTCATGGGCGTAGTTACCAATTATTAGCGTTGTGAGTGTGGCGATTAAACGATGAGCAAAATCATAAATCTTTTTTTGAAGTATTGGGGATTTGTTATACTGAAAACATAAATTAACTGCCAACAAACACAGCGTAATGCTAAATCAAGCTTGCGCATAGGAATTAAAAATTGAAAGACAAAACCATTGCCATCTTAGAAAATCGTGCTGGCGAACAATTAGCGGATTTAGTGAGAAAGTACGGCGGCACGCCTTTTTCTGCACCTGCTTTGGCAGAGATTCCTGATATTGACTCGGTATTGATTGACCAGTTAGTGAGTGAATGGGGTGCTGAGCTGCCTGATATCTTTATTTTTCAAACTGGAGTGGGAGTTAAAGCTTTATTTGTAACCACAGACACGCTCAATATCACTGAGAAGTTACTGCACATACTGGCCTCTAGTGTCGTCGTCGTGCGCGGCCCTAAACCTACCGCAGTGTTGCGTTCACGCAAGGTGCGTATTGAATTTACAGCGGCTGAACCTTACACCACTGCAGAAGTATTAGCCGAACTTGATAAATCCTCTATAGCCAATAAACGTGTGGTTGTACAGCGTTATGGGGATACCAATATTGAATTGCAAACAGCGCTAGCAGAAAGAGGTGCAAAGGTGACAGAGGTCGCGACTTATCGCTGGAGTCTGCCAGAAAACGTTCAACCTATGGTAGATATGATGGATGCGTTAGACGCAGATGAGATTGATGTGGTGTGTTTTACTAGCGCCTCGCAGGTTTATAATTTGTTTACGGTTGCTGAGCAGCTTAATCGCAAAGAGGCGCTGCAAAAAGGATTAAATAGAAGCTTAATTGCCTCGATTGGTCCAGTATGCACAGTGGCGCTGAGTAAACATGATATTCGTGTGGATATCGAACCAAGCCCGCCTAAGCTTGGCCCATTTATTACTGCGATTAATAATAAACTAGCTTAACTCTTTGTTGAGTTTGAAGTTTTAGTGAATTTTCACATTGAGTCAATGTCATTATTTTGCAAATAACCAAGTTAACAATTAAAAGGATTATGAATGCAAAATAATATTGAATCGAATGAGAAGTTAGCGGCGATAGAGCAGCAACTTAAAACCATTAACAAAAACTTACTTAATGTATTTTGGATTGTAGGTTTCTTTGCATTTTTATACTT
>JACMMS010000119.1 GCA_014378915.1 Methylophilaceae bacterium | reverse complement strand
ACGGCGCTGTGACCACGTTCTGTCATTTGTTTAAGCGCTTCTGCCTTAATCTCGTCCGTATATCTGATGCCTTTCATTGAACTTCCTTTTAGTGATTTCGGACATTATCAACTGTCTACTAAATCGGGGGAAGTCCAAGATGCTGCTATGTATCAAGCAAAAAAATGCCGGACGCAATACCGTACGTTTCTACGATCCCGCTATTCAGGCTTCACTTGAAACGCACACGGCATTGGAAATTAAACTGCGCCGCGCAATAACAGAACAGCAGTTCAAGCTCTACTATCAGTTGCAGGTAGACAATAATGACTTTATTTTAGGTGCTGAAGTTTTAATTCGCTGGCAGCACCCTGAAAAAGGCATAATTCCCCCAATAAGATTTATTCCACTGGCAGAAAATACTGGCCTCATTGTTCCAATTGGTCAATGGGTGTTGCAAACAGCCTGCTTGCAGTTAAAAGCATGGGAATTAAGCTTAAGCCCCCGACATCTAGTACTGGCAGTTAACGTCAGTGCCAAACAGTTTCATCAGCACGACTTTATCGAAGAAGTGCTGACTGTACTCCAGCAGACCGGAGCTGACCCAGCTAACCTGAAACTGGAGTTGACGGAAAGCATGCTGGTAGAAAACGTAGAAGACATCATTACAAAAATGAATATCCTAAAAAGCAAAAGCGTCAAATTCTCATTAGACGATTTTGGCACTGGCTTTTCATCACTGTCTTACCTGAAGCGATTGCCATTAGATCAGTTAAAAATAGATAAGTCATTTGTGAGCAGTTTACTTAGTAATCCAGGCGATGCTGCCATCGTGCGCACCGTCATCGCACTTGGGCAAAGTTTTGGTCTTGATGTAATTGCCGAGGGTGTAGAAACCGAGGCGCAGCGAAAATTACTGGCGGTATATGGCTGCAACTGTTACCAGGGCTACTTTTTTGGCAAACCGGTACCTCTGACAGAATTTGAGTTATTGTTCGCTCAACAATAACGATGACGTGCCTTTCACCAAAAAACTAGAATGGGCAAGAGATGCTCCTATGCTGCCTGCCTTACAGTGAGTACGATGCATAGTAAGTATTATATTAATTATTAAACGTGAGTTGTGACATGAATGACAATCTATAAATCAAGGAGGCTTTATGAAACAGCAAAACAAAGATATTGAACAAAAACCAAGTCAGGCCAATCCATCCCCTCTTGAAGATGCTAAGTAGAAAAAGCAAGAGGCAGAACAACGCGAAGTAGCTGGTAAACATAAAAATGATGGTCAAAAAGATCACAAAGGCGCTCGTTAATAGATAAAAGGTAATTTACCATTAGGTGATTTTTAGCAGCCTGAATAATAACTTTAATGTAAGTTAGATACTTGGTCAGACTAATGAAAAAATCTGTAAATGACTGCAGACACCCTTTTTGAAGATCAAACAGTTACACATAATCAATCTTATGGAATAACTAAAATTACTAAGATGCAGCAATGAATTGGTCAAATAGACGTATTGAGCGATTTCAACAACGAGCATATGAAATGGATGACTATTAAATTGTCATACAGCATCAATTCAGAATTAATGGCACTTCTTCCCACTTGGTCGTATAGCTGGGACTCTTACTTTCCTGCTTCATTTTCCAAGGTCGCTTAAAACCCTCACTAGCGAGCTTGATTGATTCTTTACCCATTTTTCGATTAATGCTATCCATTGCCGCCATGAGTGCTGATGATTTAGGGGAAGTTTGAACTTGGCTAAATAGATCAATTTGCATACCTTGCCCAGAAACAATCTCACCGAGCATCACACCAGCCTTGGCGTAGTTGTAGTTTGGCTTATAGATCTGCTTTAAGCCCCATAGAGCTACCTTTACGAGTTGTCTGGTGTCATTTGTAGGGCTAGGCATTGGAATGGTCATGCCGTTACTGTAAAAGGGATCATCAGCCTTGAATGGGCTAGTTCTAATGTACACATAGACTGATCCAGCAAATGATTGCTGTTTGCGTAACTTCACTGCTGCGCGACTCATGTAGAGAGTGATCGATTCGGCCAGACTATTGTAATCACACACTGGGTAGCCAAAACTTCTTGAACTAATGATTTGCTGCTTGGCTGGGCTGATTTCCTCTAGCTCAATACACACTGTGCCATTCAATTCACGGATGGTCTTTTCCATCACGACACTAAACTGCTGCCGTAATCTTTCTGGATCAGCGCGTTTTAAATCTAATACCGTATTGAAGCCTAATGCTTGAAGCTTGGGTGCGAGCTTTCTGCCAACGCCCCAGATCTCTCCAACATCTAATTGACCTAATAGATCATCCAACTCTCTAGGAGGCATCGTATTGAAGTTGCACACACTGTTAAATTGAGGTCGTTTCTTGGCGCAATGATTCGCTAATTTTGAAAGTGTTTTAGTTGAGCCAATCCCCACGCATACAGGCAGGCCAGTCCACTTCAGAATACGCTGACGCATATCTTGACCATATTGAATGAGGTCTCGTGATGGAAAGCCAGTAAGGTCTAGAAAGGATTCATCAATGGAGTAAACCTCTTGGTCTGGGCTATATTGTCTGAGAATGCTCATGACACGATTGCTCATATCTGCATACAAGGCATAGTTGCTCGATAACGCAATAATGCCATGCTGCCTTGCCAAGTCTTTAAACTTAAACCATGGCGCACCCATACCAACACCAAGCGCTTTGACTTCATTACTTCTTGCTACGGCACAGCCATCATTATTAGATAACACCACGACAGGCTTACCCACTAGCTTAGGGTTAAATACTCGTTCACACGAAACATAGAAGTTATTCACATCGATGAGTGCAATACTACGTTTGGGTGCGGAATTAGAGTGAGACCTGATGTATAAAGGTGTTTGCATTTTGATTATTGTAACAATAATCAAAGAGTGACAACCACGCTACATTAAATTATTTATGTTGAATGATAGGTTGCGATATTTATACTGAGTCTGCGTACTTCTTTTTTACTAAAGCAAGTAAAGTTGGTCCAATCACCTTAGAGATTTGATGTCTATATTTAGCAAACCTAAGATAAAACTTTGCGTAAACATATCTAAAGAAAGAGAATGAAAAAATAGTATTAACGAATCTTAAATCTGTTCTCTTATACGCTTCAAAGAACACTTCAGGCCCTTTAATGATCTGATTTTCCCCCAACCGCGCATGAATCGTTTGCATAGCTAAGTCACAATTGATATCACAATCCGCTGGCCTTAAATCTTGCAGACTCACAAAATCCAACAAACCTCGCTTGTTATGATTCTTTAACAAATGAATCTCAGCTAAGCAAAGCGGACAGCTTGCATCGTAATAGATGGTCAATTTAACGGTAATATTTTTAAGGGATGCAAGAGACATTTTTTATCTGATTTTAAAAATGATATTGAGATAGACTTATCTGCGTGAGAAAAGTGCCTGTATTTAAATGCCACACGTTATTCATGAAATTACGTAAGCATTGTTCATGAACAACAGTAGGATGAATTTTTAGAGTCAGCGCATAATGCATACGTCAGACAAAACATAAGTCTTTTCAACTCAACAACGAATGACTAGGAGATTATCATGTGGACAACACCAGCAGCTACTGAAATGCGTTTTGGCTTTGAAGTTACAATGTACGTAATGAACAAGTAATTCGCACCAGAGAACATCAAGCCTATTCAGAAATGAGTAGGCTTTTTTGTGTCCACAACTTACCTACTTAAATCGCCTAAATGAACCTGTTACTACTCCCCATATTTGAAAGTTCATCCCCTCTTTAATATCGATAGGTGAATACGCGCCTGTAGAATTTGCTGGAAGCAACCTTGGGTT
>JACMMS010000118.1 GCA_014378915.1 Methylophilaceae bacterium | reverse complement strand
TGCTGACTGGACTCAAATCCTTAAATACGTAGTGCTAAATACAGCACATGCATATGGTAAAACAGCGACATTTATGCCTAAACCTATGTTTGGCGACAATGGTAGTGGTATGCACGTGCACCAATCTGTATGGAAAGATGGCAAAAACTTGTTTGCAGGTAATGGCTATGCTGGTTTAAGCGACTTTGCACTTTATTACATCGGCGGAATTATTAAACATGCGCGTGCATTAAACGCCATTACTAACCCTGGTACTAACTCTTACAAACGCTTAGTGCCACATTACGAAGCACCAGTAAAATTAGCATACTCAGCTAAAAACCGTTCTGCTGCGATTCGTATTCCATTCGTACATTCTGATAAAGCTCGCCGTGTTGAAGCGCGTTTCCCAGATCCGATTGCTAACCCATACTTAGCATTCTCAGCATTGCTAATGGCTGGTTTAGATGGCGTACAAAACAAGATTCACCCAGGTGAGCCAGCAACTAAGGACTTGTACCATCTACCACCAGAAGAAGATGCATTGATCCCAACAGTATGTTCTTCACTAGAACAAGCGTTAGAGTATTTAGATAAAGATCGTGAGTTCTTAACGCGCGGCGGTGTATTTACAGACGATTGGATTGATTCTTACATTACATTGAAAATGGAAGAAGTCACCAAACTACGTCAAACACCACATCCAGTTGAGTTTAGCTTGTACTACTCTTGCTAAAATAATAAGCAAGGTGCAATGATTAAAAAGGGGCGAAATTTTCGCCCTTTTTTATTGTACTTACTTAGGCAACACTACCGTATATGTCAAGCGGCAAGTCAACCGTAGGTTAAAGCAACGCGTTATTTAACTACATTTGCCAATATTGATTAACTCTACTAAACTAAGCTTATGAAAAATTTATCTTTATTTTTACTGATCACGCTAGCATTCTCTGGCAGCGTCTTTGCCGATATTTATAAACGGATAGATGCCGATGGGCATGTTACTTAGTCTAAGAGTAAAACAAAAGGGGCAACACGTTTAGATTTTGACCCTGATGCCAACACCATTGCAAACGATAGACCTAAACCTAACAGCAGCGGCAACAAACGTACCGCAACGCCTGAAGGCTTTCCTAAAGTTGATAAACAAACACAAAGTCAACGCGATGGTAAGCGCCAAGATATTCTACAAAATGAGTTAGACTCCGAAAAGTTAACATTAGAAGAAGCTAAAAAAGCCTATGCAGAAGGTGAGTCCAAGCCCGAGGTTTATCAGAAAAGAAATGCAAATGGTACAACATCTACTTTTCGCAATGTACCGAAATTTGATGAGAAAATGAAAAGCTTACAAGCGGATATCGATAGCCATCAAAACAATATTGATTTACTACAGAAAGAGCTTAACTCATTACATTAATTCAGTAATTAAGATTAAAAAATTATTCAAAATTCTTGCTAATGACCAAGAGTATCTTTCACATCTAACTAAACCTAATAAATTGGTAGGTTAAATACGAAAGTTGGTCTAGGTCTTGCTTTAGTCATAGTATTAACATTTAAACATTGAATTCACTATTGCTATGGTACAACCAACGCCAGACCATTTTGCTGGGCTAGAGCATCTAGCTACAGCCATTATTTTGCTCGATGATAATCGTCGTGTTGTTTATATCAACCCAGGTGCTGAGGTCATTTTTGCATTTAGCGCCACGCAAACAACTGGCTTGCTAATTAACGAAGTGTTTCCAAATTGCGAAATGTTGATGCTAGCCGTCAATAATGCCATCAAGCAGCAAAGTCCATTTCGTGAGCATGAGTTTGCCATCAGCACACAAAAGCATAACTCTATTGCTGTCACCTGCACAGTCACACCACTAGACTCCCCAGTCGCTTGTTTAATCCTAGAGTTCCAGCAAATGGATGCGCAATTGCGCATCGCGCGTGAAGAGCGCATGCTAGTACAACAGCAAGCCAATGCAGAACTGCTGCGTAATCTAGCACATGAGATACGCAATCCGTTAGGAGGCTTGCGCGGTGCGGCGCAATTATTAGAGCATGAGCTTTCATCACCAAGCTTACGTGAATATACCCAAGTGATTATCAAAGAAGCAGACCGTTTGCAGTCACTTATGGATAGGCTGCTCATTCCACATCGCGCACCCAAATACCAGTCAACCAATATTCATGAGGTATTGGAGCGGGTGCGTAGCTTGTTATTAGCAGAATCGCCTAAAGGCATACACATACAGCGTGATTATGATTTAAGCTTGCCAGAGCTTATTGGTGACCGTGAAAAACTGATACAAGCGGTGCTTAATATTGCGCGCAATGCCGCACAAGCCATGCAATCACATAGTACTGCAGACAGTAAAATCACATTAAGAACCCGTGCTGAACGCCAAGTTACATTGGCTAGAAAACGCTATCGTGTTGCTATTAAGTTAGAGATTATTGATAACGGCCCAGGCATACCAGCCGATATTCGTGATCGAATTTTCTACCCATTAGTCTCTGGCAGCGAGGGCGGCTCTGGCTTGGGCCTCACTTTAGCGCAAACATTTATTACCCAGCATCATGGAATGATTGAATGTGAAAGTGTGCCAGGTAATACTTGTTTCACTATTTTATTACCAATAGAAACAACGGCAATTAAACAAGCCGTGAGTAAGCAATAAAATGTATTCGTAGTCTTAGGATTGTAGCTTCAAGATTTGTAGGCTTAGCATCAAAATGTATCAACTTTAATTACAGAGAAGCATATGAAACCAATTTGGATTATTGACGACGACAAATCTATACGCTGGGTGTTTGAAAAGGCCTTGGCGCGCACTGACTTAGAATTTAAAACATTCCCCTCTGTCGCTGAAGCACTTAATGCCCTTGAGCGTGAGCAACCACAAGTGGTAGTCAGTGATATTCGTATGCCGAATGGTTCTGGCTTGGATTTTTTAGGTGAAATCAAACAAAAATACCCTGATATTCCTGTCATTATCATGACTGCTTATTCAGACCTTGAAAGTGCTGTTGCTGCTTTTCAAGGAGGCGCCTTTGAGTATCTCGCAAAACCGTTTGATGTGGATCAAGCGATTGATGTCATTAAGCGCGCTGTTGATGAAAGCACCAGACAAACCACAGAAAAAGTAAGTATAGAAGAAACGCCTGAAATCATTGGTCAGGCACC
>JACMMS010000117.1 GCA_014378915.1 Methylophilaceae bacterium | reverse complement strand
CACGTCCAGGTTTCTCTTTTACTCACCCATTGCAGCGAAGCTCGGCCAATCGTCGAAACAGATCGACCCAATCCAACGGCTATCCAGCTAGGCTTAAACCCTAATGTTAACTGCGCCTGTATAACACTGCGCTCTTCAATACTTAATTGTTTGTAATTTCCCATGCATCATTTTCCTTCGAAAAATGTTGCACTTCAAATTTGAGCGCGCCAAGCAATAGCTAAATTTAATTACCATTTAATGTTTTTACGAATGTTGTAACGTAAGTAAATGGCGGTTCCGTTCATTAGCAAAGTCACTAAAATGATGATGGCGCCTGTTGCAGCTGCATTCACATGGAAAGCATGATCTGGACGTGATAGCCAGTTAAACATTTGAATTGGCATGACTGTAAAACCTGAGTGTAGCCAATCAAAATTTATAAATGGAGGGTTAGTGGTAATAGGTGACGGTGGTAAAAATGCAATAAACGTCAGTGCGCCAATGGTGATAATAGGCGCTGTTTCTCCTAACGCACGTGCCATGCCGATAATCACACCCGTTAAAATACCGCCGTAAGAATATTTTAATACGTGGTCGTAAACCACCTGCCATTTAGTTGCGCCCACTGCGTAAGCTGCTTCACGGATAGCCACTGGAATACCACGAATCGCTTCACGGGTAGATACTATAACAATTGGTAAAATGAGCAAACCTAACGTTAAGCCTGCTGTGAGAATACTTTGGCCTAAGCCTAAGCCATAAACAAATAAGCCAAGGGCTAATAAACCATAAATGATTGAAGGCACTCCCGCTAAGTTAGAAACGTTAATTTCAATCAGATCAGAGAACCAGTTTTTAGCTGCGTATTCTTCTAGGTATAAACCAGCTGCCACACCCATAGGTACAGCGGTTAAAAATGTTACTGTCATCACCAACGCAGACCCGACCCAAGCAGATAGCAATCCAGCACTTGCTGCACGGCGAGATGGATATTCACTTAAAAATTCAAAATTAAATTTTGCGCTGCCATCCATGACTAAATCAACAAACAGCACGAGTAATGTTAGCAAACCTACCATTAGTGCTAGCAAGCCAATGATTGAAAATAGGTAATCTTTTAGTTTGTGGCGCTTAATCATAGCGCGCACTTCATCCAAATCTTGTACCACTGGTGAAGTCATGCTACCTGTTGTATTTGTGATATTGCTCATATTAATAATTCTCACGATATTTTTTACGGACGATATGACCAATAACGTTAAAGCCCAAAGTCATGGCCATTAACACTAAACCTGCCGCAAAAATACTTTGGTAGCCAATACTGCCATGTGGTAAATCGCCCAGCGCCACTTGCACAATGTACGCGGTAATAGTGGCTGCGCTATCTAGCGGGTTGAAAGTTAAATTAGGTTGCTGACCAGCAGCAATTGCTACCACCATAGTTTCACCTACGGCACGAGAGATACCTAAGATATACGCGGCGACTATGCCAGATGTCGCAGCAGGAGTGACCACACGAACGGCTGTTTGAAAGCGCGTTGCACCCATTGCGTAAGAGCCTTCGCGCATGCTCATCGGCACAGCACGCATGGCATCTTCCGCTACAGAGCTGATATAAGGAATAATCATGATCCCCATGACCAACCCTGCACTCAACATGTTGAAGCCAGGTAACTCGGGGAACATTTTTTGTAGTAATGGCGTCACAAAAAACAAAGCAAAATAACCAAATACCACAGTTGGCACGCCAACTAACAGCTCTAATAATGGTTTAACAATTTCGCGTACTTTGTGTGATGCAAACTCAGATAAGTAGATAGCACCAACGGTACCTACTGGTATTGCCACACAGAGCGCAATAAATGAAGTCGTGAGTGTGCCGGAAACCAAAGGCATGATGCCGTAATGGGCATCTTCAAACAATGGAGTCCATTGCGTATCAGTAAAAAAATCTGTTATTGATACAGTTTTGAAGAAGCTTAATGATTCCCATAATAAAATAGAGACTATGAAAAAAGTAGTGGCCACAGCAGAAAGTGCAGCCAGCATGAGTATGAATTCGATAATGCGTTCTTTAATATTTCTACGCACATTTTTAGCTAAACGCGGGCTTATAGATAAGCTGGAAGTTTTAGGCAACATTTGGGTCACAGTGTTCATTTTAGACTTTACTATTGTAGCGGAAATGAGGCTTAGTCAACCTATTTGTCATGACTACTGGTTTGACTTTGGCAGCCCTTAGATTGCACTTCAAAACACTTAATATTTAAAATAATGAGAGGAGATTGCGCTACTCTCATTATCACTACAAGCTTACTTAATTACTTAACGCGGCTTAAGATATCTACAATTTTAATACCAACTTCAGATGTACCGTTAAAACCTGTGCCTGCTTTTAATGCTTTAAAGTGATCACCTACAGCAACGTAATCTACATCTGGTAACGCTACATATTTCACTTCTGTAACTAGCTTAGGTGCATTTTTTAAATAGAAGTTAACAAACGCTTTAACTTCTGGTTTAAATGCGGCTGCGGTGGCATTCACATAGATGAATAATGGACGTGAAAGAGGTTGGTAAGTACCGTTTTTAACGGTTTCAGCAGAAGGTCCTACTGCAGCAGCCCCCGCTTTAGCCACGATAGGAATAGCGCGTAGTTTATCTTTGTTTTCTTCGTAATAAGCTAAACCGAAGTAACCCATACCGCCCACATTGCTTGAAACGCCTTGTACTAGCACGTTATCATCTTCTGATGGTGTGTAGTCTGAACGGCTAGATTTTGCTTTACCGTTAATGGCTTCTGTAAAGTAATCAAACGTACCAGATGCTGTACCTGGACCAAATAATGCGAGTGGTTTATTTGGATAAGCTGGGTTAATTTGATTCCATGTTTTAACGCTAGAGCCAGATGACCAAACTTTTTTCAACTCATCCACTGTTAAGCTTTTAACCCAATCATTTTTGATGTTTACAACAACGGTTAAGCCATCGTAAGCAATTGGTAATTCAATGTATTGAATACCCGCTTCTTTACAAGCATCAATTTCTTTTTTCAAAATTGGGCGTGATGCATCAGAGATATCAGTCTCACCACGGCAGAACTTTTTAAAGCCGCCACCAGTCCCAGATTCACCGACAGTTACTTTGATTTTTGTCTCTTTTTGAAATTCTTCAGCTACAGCTTCAGTGATTGGGTAAACGGTACTTGAACCATCAATCTTGATGATTTTATCAGCAGCGTAAACGCTGCTAATAGTGAAGGTGCTGGCGACTAGTGTGGCTAAACCTAACGCTTTAATAAATTTTGCTTGCATTGTTTTTCCTTTAATTGAAATTCGGTATTACAAACCCAATATAATTTTATCAAAAAATTATGACAATTATGTGACAAATACCTAATTTACCTATTTTATAATTAATATCATTGTTCAATAGTATCGTAGTTAAAACAGTATCAAACTTCATTGGTTCAAGCGTCATGTATAATCTTAATTTTGTATTAATACTCACGGAACAAGCGCATGGAAGCCGAACAACTCAATATCATTAACAACCGATTAACCGATTTATTTGAGCGCCACCTAGCACTTAGGGGGTATCTTTGACTTTGAAAATAAACAACAACGTTTAGAAGAAGTTAATGGCTTATTAGAAGATTCTAATATTTGGAATGACGGTACCAAAGCGCAAAAGTTGGGTAAGGAAAAACGCGAACTAGAGTTAGTAGTCTTTCATTTGCAAACCATAGAAAACAACATTGCCGATAGTCGCGAACTATTCGATATGGCACGCGATGAAAACGACGACAGTACTTTGCAAAGTGTTGATGCTGATTCTCAGACACTAGAAAAACAAGTGGCTGAGATGGAGTTTAGGCGCATGTTCTCTGGCGCAATGGATGCTAATAATTGCTTTATTGAGTTTCAATCTGGCAGTGGTGGCACTGAGGCGCAAGATTGGGCTGGTATGTTGTTGCGTATGTATTTACGTTATTGCGAGAAAAAAGGCTATAAAGTCGAAGTGCTAGAAGAATCCGACGGAGACGTGGCTGGTATTAAAGGCGCTTCTATTAAAGTGACAGGTGATTACGCTTACGGCACTTTACGCACGGAACATGGCGTGCATCGTTTGGTGCGTAAATCACCGTTTGATTCTAATGCTAAGCGCCATACCAGCTTTGCTAGCGTACAGATTTTCCCTGAAGTAGATGACACCATTGAGATTGACATTAACCCTGCTGATTTGCGCGTGGATACTTACCGCGCTAGTGGTGCAGGTGGTCAGCACATTAATAAAACTGATTCCGCTGTACGCATTACGCACATACCTACCAACACCGTAGTGCAATGTCAAAATGACCGCTCGCAACACCGTAACCGAGCAGAGGCGATGAACATGCTCAAAGGCGCTTTATATGCCTTAGAGCTTAATAAACGTAACTCAGAAAAACAAGCTATTGAAGATAATAAAACGGATATTGGCTGGGGTCATCAAATTCGTAGTTATGTGCTAGATCAATCAAGAATTAAAGATTTGCGCACCAACGTAGAAGTAGGTAATACCCAAGGTGTGTTAGATGGAGATTTGGATCCATTTATAAGTGAGAGCCTAAAGCAGGGTGTGTAATATAAAAGATAAAAGGCGCATCATTTGCGCCTTTTATCTTTTAAATACCTAGCTTAACTATCAACTAAGTGTATTTTTTACTAAGTACTTTTTTCTCTCTTTCTAGTTGCAAAACCAAACAAGGCTAAGCCCGACAAAAGCATTGCATATGATTCTGGTTCTGGAACTGGCGCAACATTTAAAAGACCCGCATAAGAACCACCAGATGTTCCTGTGACAGTTCCTTTAATTTGCAGGGTATAGGTGCCCGCTGTTAAAGCAATTGGATTTAACACAACCGTAGTTAAAGAAACACCAGAGCCTAAGTTTGCCGTAGTGCCCCAGTTTTCCAGCAAGCTAGCCTCTGTTAACGGCACTGCGCTAGTATAGTGATTACTACCTGTGTACAAACGAGCACGCATGTTGCTTATACCTAAGAAATTACCTAAGTCTATTGATGAGGTAACAGAGTTGGTTGAACCAGCATCTATTGTAAAAATATAATCATCAAAAAACGTGGTGCCAGATGATGCGGCACTAAAACTTTGACCATAGTTGATTGAGAATGGAACGCCTACACTACTTAAATTTGTAATGATGTCAGCTTTAGCATTTAAACTGACCATGGTTAGCGCTACAAAAGCAGCTTTAATTAAAAACTTCATGGATGATGCCCCTTGAGTTGAATATATAAATGAAAATTTTGAGATTCAAATGATATTGAATAGTGATGACATCATTAGTCTTTGACTCAAGTTATCTTTAGTCTGAAAAGACTACGTAAATCGTACTGAATGAAACGGGCTTTAACTATTCAGTGTATTTTCAAATAGGTTGTACATTAGGTCCATCAATAATAAACATAGATTTTTCTTTAATTACTCACATAAAACCTGCAACATCTTGCTAATCATCGTCTAGTGCTGCGGAACTCCAGCCATTATCTATATGCCGTGTTAGATACTGATTTTAATCATTTTATTTCGGAAAATTTGCAAAATGATATTAAAAATATTGCAAAAATAGTCGAATTTTAAAATTTTTAGAAGCATAAACACACTTAAGGCAAATTAGTTTCTGGAAGTTTTGATTGCACAAATGAGCCAGAATACGAGTTAGTTGTATCTGTAAAATGAACATCATCCCAATAGATATAAGCTTTAGGTGTGCTACAAATCATGCTATTTTTATAGCATGCATTTTTAATGTTAGTAAAGCCTACGGAGCTAGCATATTGATTAATTAGTGAAGAAAAATTTGCTGTGTCGAATTGCACAATAGATTTAGTCTAACTTAGGCTATTGAGTTTTTCGGCTGATGCAGTATTAATGCTTTTGTAGGCAATATTCGCAGCGTTAATATCGGCTACTGGTAGCGCGTTGTAGTTGGGGAAATCGCCCATGATCGGTAAGTTCATCACCATAAAGTAACGTGCGCCGTGGCTATATAAATCAGCGACGGTGTTTTTAATATTCTCTACTATTTGATCGCGACTAATTTTAGAGTGATACATCATGTGCGTCGACAAAAATGACAAACAGCCCGTCTGAATCTAGCGTTGTGCTTTTTTCATAAATTGCAGTAAGCACTTGTGGTAGTTCAATTGACGAAAGCCCAGTTACTGCATAGTTAAAAAATGTGTTTTGTCATACATGCCCATGTAATAAGGGAATATTCAGCGCCAGTATAGCCATTACAATATTTAAATTTGTAATGACCAGGTTTATCTGTAAAACCATCAAATAAACTATCCCTAATGATGGTGATACTCGTAAAGTTTGCTCCATGCGCAGGGTTGCTCATGGATATCGCAAATGCAATGAATAATGCTTTAAACATTGATATTACTTTTTTAATGGCTTTCATCATGCTGACTTTTTCGCAAATATGATGATTTAATTTATGGTTTTTTTGAGTACTTGTATACTACCTATGTGGGTAACAAATACGCTATTTTTGGGTTTTAAGCATGTTTTAGGTCAAGATTTAAACTGGCACACCAATAATAAATTTAGCTCTTTCTAAATCTACTCGTAAAAATCTTGCAACATTTAAGTAGTCGTCGGGTAGGGCGGCATCATCCCAGCCATTAGCTACATGACGTGCTAAATTTACTGCTAAGATCACGTTTTTTACGCGCTGGTCATTAGCTGCATCTTCTTGCATAAGTTTAGTAAGTAAAGGTGGTAGACTAAATTTGGCGATGAGTGCTTTTTGCAAATCCACCAATGTGAAGCCGAGTATGAGTTGCTGTGCATCTTTACCGCGCATATTTTTGTTAATTTGCTGCATGGCAAATAATTGATTCATTTTGTCTGGCGCAAAGCACCATAAAAGCATTTCGGCTAAGTTGAATAATAGCGCTGCCACGCGCACTTCATCGGCGTGTAAGTCAATATGTAATACTGCCCAGTCATTTGCATAGTGCGCTGCGCGGTGTGCTCTTTTAATAAGTTTTAGTAAGTGGGTTAAGGCGGGTAAATTACTTTTTAATGCGTCATCTACTAAGGGTGCTGGTGGTAAATTACTAAAAAATGCAGTAGTACCCATCATGATAATAGCTTGCTCGACTTGTATGAGATCCTGCACTTGATGTTTACTCTTGTTTTTTTGCGAGTAGTACAATACTTTAAATACCATAAAAGGGTCATTCATCACCACTGCAGTAATCGCGCGCGCGCTTAAGTTATCCTCATCTGATTGTAAACGTGCAAGCTCACGAGCTGTATGTTTTAACACAGGGATAGGAGTAGCGCTGAATGTGGCTACCCACTTAGCTATTGCTTTGGTAGCCTCATCTGCACCGGCCCTATTTACAGCAGCGCTATCGACTTTATTTTCTGTAAGGTTTGTGCTGTTATCATTATTTGTATCGGCGTTTACATTCATATAGAACTCCTTAATCGCTTGATTTTAAGCGAACTAGCCTCATTTTAAATGAACGATTACATGGCAAAAAGCATCATAAATCGCATTCAACTTCTTAATGATTTATAAGGTTATTCATAAAGTGTTAAAATACTCGGATGATTAAATTAATCTAAAAACCTTTTTATAGAGTTGAGTAGCAGTGATGACTGAACAAATAGCACCAATAGCAGAAACCTTAATTGTAGATGAAAACCACGTTATTCTTGAGCGCCGTGAAAAGCTCAAAGCGATACGTGAAGCTGCAAAAGCCAACAATTGCGCGGCTTTTCCTAATAATTTTAAGCCGCAACATCATGCAGTTAATTTGATTGCTCAATACAATACACTAGATAAAGAAACGCTAGACCCGCAAGAAGTTCCTGTCGTGGTGTCAGGGCGAATGATGCTTAAGCGCGTGATGGGTAAAGCAAGTTTTGCGACGATTCAAGATTCAACAGGCAGAATTCAACTCTATGTGGCGCGTGATAGCATTGGCGAAGCGCTCTATGAAAATTTCAAACATTGGGATTTGGGTGACATTGTTGGCGCGGTTGGCGTGTTGTTCAAAACCAAAACGAATGAGCTTTCTATTAAAGTCATGCAAATTGTGATGCTTACAAAGTCATTGCGCCCTTTGCCAGAAAAATTTCACGGCTTGGCCGATCAAGAAACAAAATATCGTCAACGATACGTTGATTTAATGGTCAGTGAAGAAACGCGTGCAACCTTTATAGCGCGTAGCAAAGTGGTGGCAGCTATTCGCGGTTTTATGCTAGATAACCAGTTTTTAGAAGTGGAAACCCCCATGTTGCATTCTATCCCTGGGGGTGCATCTGCTAAGCCATTTATCACGCATCACAACGCTCTAGATATGCAAATGTTTATGCGTATCGCCCCTGAGTTATATCTAAAACGTTTGGTGGTTGGTGGTTTTGAACGCGTGTTCGAAATTAATCGTAATTTCCGTAACGAAGGCTTAAGTGTTCGCCATAATCCAGAATTTACGATGATGGAATTTTATGCGGCTTACACCGATTATCAATGGTTAATGGATTTTACTGAAAACTGTATTCGGGCAGCCGCGATTGCTGCACGCGGTACCGCAGTCTTGCAATATCAGGGCCGCGAAGTCGATTTGAGCGTGCCATTCCAACGCTTAACCATTGTTGGTGCAATACAAAAATATGCGCTGCAATATACTTTAGCACAATTAAATGATGCTGTATTTTTACGTGCCGAAATCCTTAAACATGGCACAAAACCGTTTGATCACGCTGGTTTAGGTGCGCTTCAATTGGCGTTGTTTGAAGAAGTCGCAGAAGCCCAATTGTGGGAGCCTACCTATATTATTGATTACCCGGTAGAGGTATCACCATTAGCACGTTCTTCTGACACTAATCCAGAAATTACCGAGCGTTTTGAGCTCTTTGTAACAGGCCGCGAAATTGCCAACGGCTTTAGCGAACTTAATGATGCAGAAGATCAAGCAGCACGATTCCATGCGCAAATGAAAGCGAAAGAGGCGGGTGATGCAGAAGCTATGTTCTATGATGCCGACTTTATCCGCGCTTTAGAATACGGCATGCCACCTACAGGTGGCTGTGGTATTGGGATTGATAGATTAGTCATGCTCATTACAGATTCGCCAAGTATCCGTGATGTGATTTTATTCCCCCACATGCGCCCAGAAGTTGTGTAAAAAATATTTCATTTAAGTGTTGTAAATAAAACAAACACTTAAAGTTAAGTGTGCTTTGAGTGTTTGTTTATAATTAAAGCAACCGGTTGATTTTAATAAAACTTTTTTAAATTCTCCTTTGTTGTATTCTCACTACAGACTATGCAATATTTGTAGTCCTGTCATCAAACTGTCATATTTATTCATCAAAATACATCTTTTGCAATTAAGTAACTTAGACGGGAGCAATTTGATGACTTTTAAACTACGCAGTATTGCCGCTGCAACGACAGCAGCGCTTATTATGGGCTTTGGCGCAAACGCCATGGCCGACTCAACCACTGACATTGTGAATGCTTTAGTAACAAAAGGCGTACTAACAGAAGAAGAAGGTAACCTCTTGCTTAAAGGACGTGAAGGTGAGCAATTAGGTCAAGAAAAAGCAATGAAAAAAGCCACTAAACTTAAAGTTTCAGATGCTATAGATAATGCCACGGTCTATGGTGATATTCGTATTCGTTATGAAAACCGTCAAGGTTCTGGTGTGCCAGCAGCAACCATCCCAGCTACACCGCTTAATGTAAATACTGATGCGACAAGAGAGCGTGCACGTTATAAATTAACACTTGGTGTTAAAACAGAGTCTGGTCCTTGGTATACAGACTTAGCCCTTGCAATGGGTGCAAATGGTCGCTCAGATAATGCGACGTTTGGTAGTTCTGCTTCAACTAACCTAGATGATAAACAACAAGTTTTTATCAAACGCGCTATGATAGGCTGGAAAGCAACAGATTGGTTCACACTTGAAGCTGGCCGTACCAATAACCCGCTTTATACAACACCTATGGTGTGGGATGCTGATTTGAACTTTGAAGGCATCAATGAACAAGCTAAATTTAAGCTTGGAGACGCTGATGTATTCCTAACTGCCGCGCAGGGTATATACCAAGGTGATAGAAGAACTTTTAATATTACAAATACTGCTGTAACGGATACTGTTAACACTGAACTGTTTGCATTTCAGGGTGGCGCTAGATACGGAATTAATGACACAACTTCAGCCAAGGCCGCTATAACTTTCACCACTATTAATAACAGCGGTGTCGGCGCAAATAGTGCTGCTGGTTCGAAATTCTTACCAACACTCCGTAATGCCGCAAATACTGCAACTAACGCACAAGCGCGCACCAATGATTTAAACACAATCGAAATCCCAGGTGAAATCAACTTTATGACTTCAAGTAATGTTGGCATACGTTTATTTGGTGATTATGTTTACAACACAACAGGTGATGATCGCTTTAAAAGCGCTCAATCAGCTGCTACAGCTGGCACACAACGTGATGCAATTAAAGCCGCTGGTAACGATGACACTGCATGGATGTTGGGTGTAGCGATTGGTTCAGCTAAAGACCTTAAAGCTTTTGAAGCTAATAAAATGGCTAAAGGTGATTGGTCTGCCCGAGTTTGGTACCAGGATGTTGGTGTTTACTCAGTTGATCCAAATGCTGTAGATTCAGACTTTATGGATTCTCGCGTTAACATGAAAGGTACCACCTTCAAAGCGCAATACAATATTGAAGATAACGTTTATGTTAACTTAGCCTACGGTCACGCTAAGCGTAAAAATGGTGACTTAGGTGCTGTTGGTGCAGCGCAAGATCTTGCTTTAAACTTAAAAGACTTTGATTTGTTACAACTTGATTTAACTTACAAATTCTAAATATATTTTAGCTGTAGTAGGCTGCAAAAATAAATCAGTGTTTATAGTTTGATAAAAAGCCCTAGTTTTTACTAGGGCTTTTTATTGTCTAAAACAGTTTTTTATTAAACAAAATTTGATATTGGGTTCAAATATGCTATAACTTATTTTTAATTCAGACCATATTAACGAAACAATGAGAGATAGTTTTAATGTATAAACACCCTTTAGATAATCGAGAAAAAATGACACCAAAAGAAGCTCTTGATATCTTAATTGAAGGTAATCATCGCTTCGTTAATGATTTAGTAGAGCCAGTTAATCACCGTAACCTAGCCAGCATTACAAAAAATGAGCAACGTCCATTTGCAGGTGTATTAAGCTGTAGCGATTCGCGCGCACCCACCGAGTTGATATTTGATCAAGCGTTAGGCTCTATTTTTAGTGTACGTTTGGCGGGTAATATTGCTTCTAATAAAGCCATTGGCAGCTTAGAGTTTGCTTGTAAGCACTTAGGCAGCAAGCTAGTTGTAGTGCTAGGGCATACTGGATGCGGTGCAGTAAAAGCGGCATGCGATAACTTTGAAGAAGGGCATATTGGCGAAATTACTAGTTTAATTAAGCCTGCTGTAAATTTAGAACATACGGTGACAGAATTACGTAACTCTAAAAATATCGACTTTCTAGCCAAAGTTTGTAAGCTTAATGTGGATATGCAAATCAGGCGCATGCTAAGTGAGAGTGTGATTTTGACTGAGTTATTAGACCAAAAAAAGATAGGGCTAGTGGGCGGTATTTACGATTTAGATACAGCGCAAGTAAGCTTTATTGCGGATGACATGGTGTTTTAAGTGTTTGCGATTTTGTTACAATTAGCGGATAACATGGCTTTCGGAACATATCGTCCATTCCTACACTGAGTGGCAAGTTTTTTTAAGAGGGACGCCCAGTCCCGAAAGCTACAATAGTGTGACACTTGACGGTGTGAGCATGAGCATTTCATGAGGCATTTAATGCCTAGCGCTGGTGGTAGGGCAAGAGGTAGTTTAGCGATGACCTTCTTTTGCCATATTGATGGAGTATTTAGGTATTTCTACCACTAAATCCTTCGTTCCAACAATGGCTTGGCACGATAAACGTGATTGTGGTTCCAATCCCCAGGCTTTATCTAATAAATCGTCTTCATTCTCTAGTGATGCATTTAAGCTGTTGTATCCTTCGCGCACAATCACATGGCAAGTGGTGCAAGCGCATACTTGATCACAAGCATGGTCGATATCAATTTCATTTTGCAGCAAAGTGTCGCAGATAGAATCGCCGGTGTTGGCTTCAATCGCCGCGCCATCTGGGCATAATTCTACATGTGGCAATACAATGATTTGTGGCATAGTTTCTTTCTACTGCTTACGCATACTTAAAATATTGGTTAAAGATTAATTTCGTTCAAGTTTTGGCCAGCTAATGCTTTGTTAACCGATACATCCATACGTTTTGCTGCATAAGCTTCAGTGGCATGATTAAGCGCATTAACCGCTTGAGTAATAGCGTGGCTATCAGTTTTTGCAGTGAGTTCGCGAAGCGCCTGCATTTCAGCCTCTATTGCAGCAAGCTCTTGTGCACTTAGTAGCACATCACCATCTTGTACTAGTGCGGAATTAATGGCTTCAAGTATACTTTGAGCATCAACAATCGCTTCAGCTAGAGCGCGTGATTCTTTGTCAAAGCTCGCTTTTTCAAATGAGCTTTTTAACATGGTGGTAATTTCATCTTCACTCAAGCCATAAGATGGTTTGACGGTAATATTAGATTCTATACCGCTTGTTTGTTCGCGCGCTGATACACTGAGTAACCCATCTGCATCCACAGTGAATGTAATCCGAATACGCGCAGCACCTGCCACCATGGGAGGAATGCCACGTAATTCAAACCGAGCAAGCGAGCGACAGTCTGATACTAATTCGCGTTCGCCTTGCACCACGTGGATGCTCATCGCTGTTTGGCCATCTTTGTAAGTAGTGAATTCTTGCGCGCGAGCTACTGGCAGTGTGCTATTTCGATGAATGACTTTTTCTGCCAAACCGCCTATTGTTTCTAGGCCGAGTGATAGTGGAATAACATCTAACAGTAACAACTCATTTTCGCTACGGTTGCCAGCTAGCGTATTCGCTTGTATTGCTGCGCCCAAAGCTACAACCTTATCTGGATCTAAGTTAGTCAGTAGCTCTTGCTTAAAATACTCTGCAACGGCTTTACGTACTTGCGGCATGCGTGTTGCGCCGCCAACCATTACTACGCCTTTGACATCTTCAATATTTAAATCTGCATCGCGCATGGCGCGACGTGTTGGATTAAGCGTTTTTGTCACAAGTGCTTGGGTCATACCCATGAAAACTTGGCTATTAAGCGTTAAATTGACCACTTCGCCATTACTGAGCACGCTAGTAATCTGTGCAGACATATGCTCGGAAAGCCACTCTTTAGCCTCACGTGCTTTGGTTAACAACATGCGCGTATCACTTGCGTTAAGAGGTGTTACTTTTGCACCTATGGCTTGTAGTTGCTCTAAAACCCAGCAAAAAATGCGTTGGTCAAAATCATCGCCACCTAAAGCACTATCACCATTGGTAGCAAGTACTTCAAACACGCCTTTCGATAAACGTAAAATAGATATGTCAAATGTACCACCACCTAAGTCATAAATGACATAAACGCCTTCTGAAGCGTTATCTAAGCCATAAGCCACAGCGGCGGCAGTAGGTTCATTCAGTAATCGAAGTACATTCAACCCTGCGAGCCTTGCTGCGTCTTTAGTAGCTTGGCGTTGCGCATCATCAAAATAGGCAGGTACAGTAATCACCGCGCCTACGAGTTCTCCACCAAGTGTCTGTTCAGCGCGTGCTTTAAGTATCTTTAAAATCTCCGCAGATATTTCTACAGGGCTTTTAGCGCCTGCACGCGTCTCTAGTTGTAACATGCCATCTTTATCTACAAACTTGTAGGGTAAGTGGGCATAGTCACCAATGTCTTTAAGTCCGCGACCCATAAAACGTTTGGCTGAAAGAATGGTGTTTTGTGGATCTAGGGATTGCTGTACTTGTGCTTCATGGCCGACGATAATGTCATCATTCGCTAGGTATTGCACAATAGACGGTAGTAATGCATGACCATATTCATCTAGCAGTACGCTACTTAAGCCACTACGTACTGTGGCCACCAACGAATTGGTTGTGCCTAAATCAATACCCACTGCCAGTTTGTGCTGGTGTGGGGCAGTGCTTATGCCAGGTTCAGATATTTGTAATAATGCCATGCTATTTTTATCAGTACTAGTTTTTAAAGTGAGAGGTCTACAAGTTATCTTCTAAGGTTGCGATAGACTTGCTAACGTCTGCACATACCTTATCAATAAAAATCAATTTCCTTGTAGCATCGGTTGCGGCAATTAAATCATGTTTTTTATCAAATACATCAACTAAGTTTGCTTGTAATCTAGCGGTTTCTGCGCGCATTTCAGATAACAATAAGTTGAGTGCATTGATATCTTTTGCTTGTTTCGCATCTTCAAGTGTTTCACGCCACTCCATTTGTTGCATTAAAAAGGTGGCTGGCAATACTGTGTTAGTTTCTGAAATTGCATCAATATTTTGCAGTTTGAGCAAGTAAATGGCCCGATTCGCTGGGTTTTTAAGTGTTTGATAGGCTTCGTTTGCTGTGGTGGCTATTTGCATAGAACTTAATTTTTTCGCCGATGTTGCAGTCACAAATCTGTCCGGATGTGATTCTGTTTGTATGACACGATAGTTTGTATTGAGCAGAGCCAAATCTATATCGAATTGTTGTGGAAGCTGAAAAAGTGAAAAGTAGTTTTGCATGGTTTTTGTGGGTTAAACTTCAATACTAGCTACTATTTTTAAGCTCGTCGCCTTGGCTAATGATAAAGGGAGCGCAGAAGTCTTTATGGGTTTTACAAAAAAATCGAAAATGATTCTCAGTCTCGTGGGAATGACCTGCTGAGAAAGGACGTAATATCTGAAATAATCAGCCCAATACTAAACCGTGAAGCTTTCACCACAACCACATTCATCTTTTACGTTAGGGTTATTAAATTTAAATCCCTCGTTAAGACCTTCTTTGGTGAAGTCTAACTCAGTTCCATCGATATAAACTAGGCTTTTTGGGTCAATAATGACCTTAACACCATGTTGCTCAAAGATTGCATCTTCCGCGTTCATGTCATCTACAAATTCTAGTGTATAAGCCATCCCAGAACAACCTGTAGTTTTAACACCTAAGCGCAAGCCAATACCTTTGCCACGATTGCTAAGGAATTTTTCAACACGTTTTGCAGCAGTTTCTGTGAGTGTAATTGCCATTTTAACTTTCTAAACTTTACTCAACTTTTAGTCTGTCACCCTGCAACAGACAAAATGTCTCGAACAGTCTTCAGAATAACAGTTAATCATTAAGCAGCTTGCGCTGCCGCTAATTGTTTAGCTTTAATATCTGCAACAGCCGCTTTAATAGCGTCTTCAGCCAGTACGGAGCAATGGATTTTTACTGGCGGTAAGGCAAGTTCTTCTGCAATGGCAGAGTTCTTAATTGCATATGCCTCGTCGACCGTTTTGCCTTTTAGCCATTCTGTTACTAATGAACTAGAGGCAATAGCAGAGCCGCAACCGTAAGTCTTGAATTTGGCATCTTCAATAATGCCATCATCATTGACCTTAATCATTAACTTCATCACGTCGCCGCAAGCTGGTGCACCCACCATCCCTGTACCAACTTGTGGATCATTTTTATCTAATGAACCCACATTGCGAGGATTTTCATAGTGGTCTAAAACTTTATCGCTATATGCCATGATATTTCTCCTATGCGTATTTGAACTGCTTCCCATTCAAATACTGTTGCTTCAAATTACATTTATTTACTTAATTGATTATTTAATATTTGTTTGTATAGCATGCCGACAACGCCGCTAGGCGAACAAAGAAGAGTAATCAGTGGGCTGCCCATTGTACTTTGCTAATATCAATCCCATCTTTGAACATATCCCAAAGTGGTGATAATTCGCGTAATTTATCTACTTTGCTTTTCAGTAGTTGAATGGTGTAATCCACATCAGCTTCTGTTGTAAAACGACCGATAGAAAAACGAATTGAGCTATGCGCTAATTCATCACTACGACCTAAAGCACGCAATACATAACTTGGCTCCAAACTTGCTGATGTACAGGCAGAGCCACTTGAAACTGCAATATCTTTGATTGCCATAATCAGTGACTCACCTTCAACATAGTTAAAACTGATATTTAAGTTATGTGGCACGCGATGCTCTAAATCGCCATTCACATAGGTTTCTTCAATTTCTTGCAAGCCATGCAACAATTTATCACGCAATTTACGAATTTTAACATTTTCTACTGCCATTTCCTCACGTGCGATTTTAAAAGCTTCGCCCATGCCCACGATTTGATGAGTAGCTAGAGTGCCAGATCGCATGCCGCGCTCGTGACCACCGCCATGCATTTGTGCTTCTATGCGAATACGTGGTTTACGGCGTACATACAGGGCGCCTATGCCTTTAGGACCATACGTTTTATGGGCACAAAAGCTCATTAAATCGACCGGTAAGTTATCTAAATCAATATCAACTTTACCCGTTGCCTGTGCAGCATCTACGTGGAAAATAATCTTGTTTTCACGACAAATATTACCAATTGCAGTGATATCTTGAATCACACCAATTTCATTATTGACTAACATCACTGAAGCTAAAACAGTATCTGGACGAATGGCTGCTTTGAATTTTTCTATATCTAACAAACCATCTGGCTCTGGCTCTAAGTAAGTGGCAGCAAAGCCTAAACGCTCAAGTTCGCGCACTGCATCAATCACCGCTTTGTGCTCAGTAGCTACAGTAATAATATGTTTACCTTTGGCACTGTAGAAATTTGCCGCACCTTTAATGGCTAAGTTGTTAGATTCAGTTGCGCCAGATGTCCAAACGATTTCACGCGGATCTGCACCGACTAATTTTGCAACTTCTTCGCGTGCGTTTTCAACTGCCTTTTCTGCTGTCCAGCCGTAAGGATGACTACGTGATGCTGGGTTGCCGAAATACTCGGTAATAAATGGAATCATTTTTGCAGCCACGCGAGGATCTACAGGCGTAGTGGCAGAATAGTCCAAATAAATTGGATCACGCTCTGCATGATGCGTTGCTAATTCAACTTTTGTTTCTAGATCTAAATTTTCAAGTACTGCTGACATTTTATTTCCTACTCTAAAGTAAACGTTTAGCCTTTAAGCGGCTTTTGTATTATTTGCGGATGTATCAAATTGCACACCCGTCATTTGTTTTAATCTTTGTAACTCTTGTTTAAGTGTGACCAAAAATTGGTCTACTTGTTCTATAGTATTTGTATGTTTTTGATTAGCACCAAAACTCACACGAATCGCGCCACGCGCGACATCTGGTGATATACCCATCGCCAATAGCACATGGCTTGGCTCTCTACTATCACTAGAGCAGGCAGAGCCGCTTGCGACTGCAAAGCCTTTACGGTCTAAAGCCATGACTAATGTTTCACCCTCAATATTAGGGAAGGCAAAGAAGCTTGTGTTAGTTATACGGGCTGCTTTGTTGCCAAACATAACCGCACCCATTTGCACTAAGCCTTTTTCTAAGTGGTCACGTAGAGCATTTGTCGCGCTAAAGCGTCTAGTTAACTCACTTACGGATAGATCACAAGCCACACCAAAACCTACAATAGCTGCGACGTTTTCTGTGCCACTACGTAAACCTTTTTCTTGCCCACCACCATGCAACAGTGGCGCAATATCGATACGTTTATCTACTATCAAGGCGCCTGCGCCTTGCGGGCCATAAATTTTGTGTGATGAAATGGTCATGGCACTTACGTTTAAACCTGCAAAATCTACAGGAATTTTGCCTAATGATTGCACAGCATCCGTATGCATATAAGCTTTATAACTTTTGACAATCTCAGCAATCTTGCTTATATTTTGAATTACACCAGTTTCGTTATTTACTGACATAACCGATACCAACGAAGTGGGGTTAGCATCTTGGTTTTTCAATATAGATTCTAAATGTACTAAATCTAGTAAACCATTACTATCCACACCAACAATTTTGGTTTTGTAGCCTAGCTTTTGCATGGCAAAAGTTGGGCGTGTAACGCATGGATGCTCGATACTACTGACTACTATTTGACTGTTTGGCAAGTTGCCGGCAATGCCGCTAATTGCAAAGTTATTGGCCTCAGTACCACTTGCAGTAAATACTACTTGTGATGGATAAGCACCTACTGCATTAGCGACTTGCTCCCGCGCTTGCTCCACGGCATCCCGCACTGTGCGGCCATACACATGGCGACTAGTAGCATTGCCTTGTTGCATAGTCATAAATGGCAACATAGCGTCTAGCACGCGCTCGTCTAGTGCGGTTGTACTATTGTTATCGAAATACACATTGCTCATGTTTGGGCTAATCATTAGCTAAGCACTTCAGCTGTACGCGTTTTACGTGGCCCAAACACAACCTGTTGAGATTGCTCGCAACTTGCTTTTTTATTGGCGCCACGCTGGTCATTGACAATATCTGCCAAAGTAATACCTGATAAATACGTTAAAATTTTGCTATTGAGTGATGCCCATAAATCATGTGTAATACAACGACCTTCATCGCCATGGCAGTTTTCTTCACCACCACACTGTGTAGCATCAATCAGCTCATCTACGGCTGCAATAATGTGCGAAACGCTGATTTCATGCTGCGCTTTAGCCAACTGGTAACCGCCGCCAGGGCCGCGAACACTTTTTACCAACCCTTGTTTACGTAAGCGACTGAAAAGCTGCTCTAAGTAAGAGAGTGAAATGGCTTGGCGCTCACTTATTCCCGCAAGCGTTAGGGGCTTGTCACTCTCACTCATCGCAAGGTCTAGCATGGCAGTAACAGCAAATCGACCTTTAGTGGTAAGTCTCATAATGTATGGTATAGCTTAATAGTAACCCAATTAACCTTAGTGTAATTTTATAATAACCTAGTAATTTAGTCAATTATTGTTATCTTTGGTTCAGTAGATTTTTATATATGATTTAAATGACTATTCAAGTAATGATTTTTTTGCGCGCGGTTTTTTTGTAGCAAATGCTTCGCCCAAATCAATATCAGATTTTTCGTCAACAAATTGGGCAAGCTGACTTTTAAACGCTTGTATTTCCTTGTCCTGCTTAGCGGCATGGTCTAGCAATGAGTGAATGGCTTTGTTGATTGGGTCATTACTGTCATCACCAATCGCATAAGCAGAAAAACCAATTTTTTGCGCTGTCTCATCACGTTTTTTTGCTTTTTCTTCTTCTAAAATGCGCGCGGGAATACCTACAGCTGTGGCATTTGCGGGGACATCTTTGACTACAACTGCATTAGAACCAATTTTTGCACCAGCACCAATGGTAATAGGACCTAATACTTTTGCACCCGCGCCAATCACTACACCATTTTCTAAAGTTGGATGGCGTTTCCCTTTATTCCAAGAGGTGCCACCCAAAGTCACGCCATGATAAAGTGTACAGTCATCACCAATGACAGCTGTTTCACCAATGACAACACCCATGCCGTGGTCGATAAATACCCTGTGACCAATCGTAGCGCCAGGATGGATTTCAATGCCAGTCAACCAACGTGCTATATGCGAACTGAATCGCGCAAGCCAATAAAAGCGGGCTTTCCATAACCAGTGTGATAAGCGATGAATCATTAGCGCGTGTACGCCTGGGTAAGTGGTGAGTATTTCCCAATGCGTGCGTGCTGCAGGGTCACGCTCAAATACGATTGAAATGTCTTCTTTTATATGGTCAAACATGTGAGTTACAGCAATGCAAATAAAACATAATTATGCCACAGTATTACTATACTTGACTAATTTGGTAGGGAATGCTTTTACTGTCGCAAAAAAAGGTTATTAAGCTCGATAGTATGATTCTACCCTTATGATATTTAGTTTGAGTACTTATCCTAACAAGTTAAATACTCTCGTAGCGTTAACCTTGTAACTATGTCCTGAACATAAAACAGACGGCGCCCATTAAGCATAGGCAAGCCCACAAAAAATCCAGCTTAAGTGGTTGATAAATATAAAATACGGCAAAAAGAATAAATACCGATAGCTTAATCACTTCTTGAACGATTTTGAGTTGTGCTAAGTTAAGCACACTAATCCCGGTGCGGTTTGCAGGTACCTGAAATAGGTATTCAACAAATGCAATTGCCCAACTAACAAGCACTGCAATAATCCAAGGCTTAGTACTTAAGTTTTGAGGTGTGAATATTAAGCAAATGTCATAAAAACATTGGCAATAGCGAGTAATAATACAGTTTTTAATACAACAGACATTGCTTATCAATTATTAAAAAGTTAGTTTTCGTAGAGGTATGGCCCGAACCGAATAGCATTTCAATACTTACTATCATACCTTAGCTTTAATTAGCGTGGCTTTCGCGGCAGGCATTCGCTCCTACAGATGATGTAAATAAATTTTAATTAAATGGCTGCGTCGCCAGTTTCTCCAGTTCTAATCCGTGTTACATGCTCTACTGAAGTGACAAATATTTTGCCATCGCCAATTTTGCCTGTGTGTGCTGCTTTAATGATAGCCTCAATTGATACATCCAACATGTTGTCGGCTACAATAAGTTCAAGTTTAATTTTAGGTAAAAAATCTACAACGTATTCAGCACCGCGATATAACTCTGTATGGCCTTTTTGACGACCGAAACCTTTAACTTCCGTGACAGTTAAGCCGGTTACACCAATTCCAGATAAAGTCTCACGTACTTCATCTAATTTGAATGGTTTAATAATGGCTTCAATTCTTTTCATGGTGCGATGTCCTTGGTTATATTTCTAGAAGGGTGTGAATCTAATTAAAGTTTAATAAATAAATTAGATTTTACTACTAAAATCTAACTTGCAGGTGATTGGATATCGCCTATCTTTGCCAAAGCCGCGTTGGGTGATCCTTACGCCCACAGGGGCTTGGCGGCGTTTATATTCATTCCTATCTATTAATTGAGTCACGCGTTTTACATCGGTTAGGCTGTATCCTCGCTGGATAATCTCATCCTGGCTTAAATCTTCTTCTACATAGGCTTGCATGATGGCATCTAATATATCGTAGCTTGGCAAACTATCTTGGTCGGTTTGCCCAGCTCGCAGCTCGGCACTGGGTGGTCTCGTGATAATACGTTCTGGAATAATTTGCGAGATGCTGTTGCGATATTGTGCGAGCTTGTATACCAATGTTTTGGGCACATCTTTCAGCAACGAGAAGCCGCCTGCCATATCTCCATAAAGTGTTGAGTATCCAACCGCAATTTCAGATTTGTTACCGGTTGTGAGCACAATGCTGCCAAATTTATTAGACAGCGCCATCAGTAACATACCGCGAATACGCGCTTGCAGATTTTCTTCTGCGGTATCAAATGGTAAGTTTTTAAATTCAGGTGATAGTGTTTCACGAAATAGCTCAAATAAGCCTTTTATTGGCAGCTCGCTGTATGCTACATCCACTAATTGAGCCATTTTTTGCGCATCATTGATGCTGATATCAGCAGTGAACTGTGATGGCATCATTACTACTTTTACGCGTTTTGCACCTAGGGCATCGACGGCGATTGCGAGTGTTAATGCAGAATCTATACCACCAGATAGTCCTAAAACAACGCTAGGAAAACCATTTTTATTGACATAATCGCACAAGCCTAGTTTAAGGGCGTTATAAACAGAAGCTTCTAAAGTTAGTGCTGGCGCAGGAGCAACTGTTACTGGACAATGATCAATAATCTCGACGATACTTAATGTTTCCTCAAAAGCAGGGAGCTGTTGTGTAATATGACCAGCATTATTGAGCACAAATGAAGCACCATCGAATACTAACTCATCTTGTCCACCGACCATATTGGCGTAGATAATGGCTAAGCCAGTTTCTTTAACACGCTCGCTTAGTATTTCGACACGCGTGGTGAGTTTGTCGATATGGTAAGGTGAAGCATTAAGCGCGAGTAAAAATTCTGCGCCCGCTTTTTTTGCCATTTGAGCAGGATTTTCCTCCCATACATCTGCACAAATCAATACACCAAATTTTGTGCCTAAGTGGTCAAATACTAAGGCCTCGTTACCCGCGGTGAAATAACGCAACTCATCAAATACGCTATGATTTGGTAATGCATGCTTATGGTATGTGGCTGTTATTTTCCCGTTTTGGAGAACTGATGCAGCATTGAATAACTGACCATTAAATTGATGCGGATGCCCTACAACGAGTGTTATTTCTGGTGTTGAAATGCTTAGTTTAGTCAGCTCTATCTCACAAACCGCGTTAAAGTCATCACGCAATAGTAAGTCTTCTGGAGCGTAACCCGATAGTGCTAACTCGGGCGTAATCAGCAGGCTGGCACCTAATAGTTGAGAACGGCGTGCATAATCAGTGATTTTAATTCGATTTCCGCTTAAATCACCCACTGTGCAATTAATTTGGGCTATAGCTATTTTCATGAGTTAAGCATCATTTAGCCATTTAATAGCTACCGCCTGCATCTTTTATCATTTTAATAATGTCAGTATTTTTACCTTTTAACGCATAAACTAAAGCAGTTAAACCATACTGATCTTTCGCTTTTACGTTGGCGCCCGATTTGATCAGTAAATCTACCATGCTGGCAGATTTGTTGCTAGTGGCAAATTGCAGCAATGGCGTACCTTCAGAGTCAGTGTGATTTGGGTTTGCACCGCTGGTTAACAATACTTTAGCGGTATCCAATTGTGATTTTTTTACCGCCCAAGTGAGGGCTGTCCATTCTGCGTTATCTTGGTCATCTACTTTTGCACCATTATCTAAAATTACTTCAACAGCGGGCGCAAATCCAGCTCGGGCGGCATACATCAGTGCCGTAGCTCCTAAGCGATCTTTTGTATTAGTATTGGCGCCATGAGCAAGAATTGTGGTAATTGTTGCAACATCACCACTTTTAGCTGCATAAATAAGGACAGTTTTGCCATCATCACTTTTGGCATTGGCGTCTATACCATGACTTAACATCATGTTGATAATTTCGCTAAATCCACTAGTTGCAGCCATTCCGAATGCACTCCAACCTGATGGGTCGCGTAGCTTAGGGTCTGCACCTTTATCTAGCAATACTTTGCTTGTGGCAATATAACCTTTTTTTGCAGCATACATCAGAGCTGTCCAACCACCTTTGTCTACTGCGTTGACGTTTGCGCCTTTGTTTAATAAGGCATTGGCAATAGCTGACTGATCTTTGCGCGCGGCGAACATGAGTGCGGTTACATCATCAGCATCTTTAATATTAGGATTTGCACCACTATCTAACATGGCTTGTACAGTGGCGATGTCACCTTTTGCGCTTACAGTTAACAGATAATTAATATCAGCTGAATCAGCAGCCGATATAGTCGCTTTATCCTTTGCTATTACCGTTGTTGATTGGCTGATGCTTAGTAGCATTAAGCTACAACTCATGGCCAATAACGCTAATTTATTCAATTTTCTATCCTTCAATTTTCTATCTTTAGGAAGATGATTACTTTTAACTTATTTTTGAACGTTTTAAATTAATAGCCGTTTGCACAGCTTCGCCCAATGTTGCTGGTGAGCTAGCCACTATAGCGCCTGCAAGCTCTAAAGCGCGAATTTTATCTTCTGCTTTGCCGCTGCCACCAGTAATAATCGCACCTGCATGGCCCATCCGCTTGCCTTTTGGAGCTGTTTGCCCTGCTATATAAGCCGCTACAGGTTTGGTTACGTAATTTTTAATATAATCCGCAGCCGCTTCTTCGTCACTACCGCCTATTTCACCCACCATGATAATAGCTTCTGTTTGTGGGTCTGCTTCAAACATACCTAAGCATTCAATGAAATTTAGTCCTTTAATAGGATCACCACCGATGCCTGCACAAGTACTTTGACCTAGCCCTAGCGCAGTAGTTTGGTGTACTGCTTCATAGGTGAGGGTGCCAGAGCGAGATACAATACCTACTTTGCCGCGTAAATGAATAAACCCAGGCATGATGCCGATTTTACATTCGTCTGGTGTAATCACACCAGGGCAGTTGGGACCTATCATTTTTACGCCATTGGCTTTAAGTGCCGCTTTAACATTGAGCATATCCAACACTGGAATACCTTCTGTAATGCAAATAATCAGCTCAATGCCTGCCTCACAAGCTTCTAAAATAGAATCTGCAGCAAATGGCGGCGGTACATAAATCACAGAAGCAGTTGCAGCCGTTGTGCGCACAGCATCGCGCATCGTATTAAATACAGGCAAGCCTAGATGTATTTGCCCCCCTTTGCCTGGAGTTACCCCACCCACCATTTGGGTGCCGTAAGCCAGCGCTTGCTCTGAGTGAAAAGTGCCTTGTTTGCCAGTAAAGCCTTGGCACAACACTTTTGTATTTTTATTAACTAAAATCGCCATTTCTATAAAGCCTTTACAGCTGCGACTGCTTGTTGTGCCGCATCAGTTAGATTTTCAGCAGAAATAATATTTAAGCCACTTTCACGCAGCATTTTTTTACCCAACTCAACGTTAGTGCCTTCTAAACGAACGACTACGGGGATTTGGATGCCTACTTCTTTTACTGCCGTCATAATGCCTTCAGCAATAATGTCACAGCGCATAATGCCGCCGAAAATATTGACTAGAATAGTTTTTACATTGCTGTCAGATAATATAATTTTAAATGCTTTAGCCACTGTTTCAGCCGTAGCACCGCCCCCTACATCCAGGAAGTTTGCTGGCATACCGCCATGTAGCTTGATTAAATCCATAGTCGCCATCGCTAAGCCTGCACCATTCACCATACAGCCGATGTTGCCATTGAGCGCGATGTAATTAAGCCCAGCATGATGTGCAACGGCTTCTTTAGCATCGTCTTGTGACCAATCACGTTGCTCGGCAAGTGATTTCTGACGGTAAAGCGCGTTGTCATCCACGCTCATTTTGCAATCAAGCGCAAATAGTTTACCTTCAGTTGTAACAATTAAGGGGTTGATTTCCAACATGGCTAAGTCATTTTCTTTAAATAACTTATACAAGCCCTTAGCTATTTTTGTAAATGCTCCGATTTGATCGCCACTTAAACCTAGTTTGAAAGCCAAGTTACGCGCTTGGTAATCAACTAAACCATTCAGGGGGCTACATATTTCTTGCAATATTAATTCTGGATGAGTAATTGCGATATCTTCAATATCCATCCCTCCAGCGCTAGATGCCATCATCACAACACGCTCTAAACCTCTATCTACTAACAGCGACAAATATAGCTCACGAGCGATTGGCAGTGTTTCTTCCACCAAAATTTGATGAACAGGCTGGCCATCTGGTGCATTTTGATAAGTTACCAACACCTTGCCTAGCAGGTTGCCCGCGACTGATTGTGCTTCACTCGCTGATTTTACAACTTTTACCCCGCCTGCTTTACCGCGCCCACCTGCATGGACTTGGGCTTTAACCACCCAAGCATCGCCGACTATTTCTTTAGTCGCAGCGGCAGCAGCCTCTTCTGATTGTACGACTTGCCCATTTGGAACTGGCAGGCCGTAACGTTGTAGTAATTGTTTCGCTTGAAATTCATGCAAATTCATAAAACTCTCAATTTTTCTATTTTTTTATACAAGTTTCTAATAATGTAATTTTCGCTTAAAAGTAGTTTAGACGCTAGTATTTACAGTAATAGCGCCTAATTTAGTACGGATGGCAGGCTTGAGTTGGCTATTGAGTTGTATTAAACTCATTTGCACACAAAATAACATTAAAAAATAATTTTTATTAGTACGGAACATTTTAGGAGAAATAACATGGCAACTGCTTTACTCGGTTTACGTGACATTACTGGTATGGGTCACTACCCAGCTAGCTTGAAGGATGCAGCATTGATCATGATTGATTGCCAAAATACCTACCGACAAGGTGTTATGCAATTAACAGGCGTTGAAGCTGCCATTTTAGAGTGTCAAAAATTGTTAAAAATGGCACGCGTTTTAAAATCTCCTATTATTCATATCCAGCATGATGCTGGTGCAGGCACGCCGTATGATATTACTGCTGATATAGGTGCAATTTCGGTAGAAGTGGCGCCTAAAAATGGTGAAAAAGTAGTGGTTAAAAACTATCCCAACGCATTTGTGCAAACTGAGTTGGAGGCTTATTTGAAATCGTTAGGCGTAGAGCATATTGTGTTGGCAGGATTTATGACACATATGTGTGTCAATTCAACGGCGCATGGTGGTTTTAATCTAGGCTTTAAACCAACCGTTGTTGCCAGCGCGACTGCAACGCGCGCGTTACAAGGACCCAATGGGGTTGTAATCTCTGCCCAACACGTGCATGAAAGCGCTTTGGCTTCAACGCGAGATTTGTATGCAGTTGTGGTGGATAATATTGATGGTTTGGCTAATTAAAAAACACTAAATTTTTGTTTGTAAACTATTTGCTCTAGATTTACAAAGCCGGTTAAAAACGCAATGATATAATCAACGCGTTATTTTTTTGGTGGTTATTTCATGCGTTTAGTCCTTCAGGGTGCTGCAATTCGCACGCCACATTTGCAACATATTCATCAATTATGCGGTGTGACTTCTTCATTTATGCAGATAGCTGAGCATGCCTATTATTTACAAGTTAGCGCAATAGAGTTTACTGAGGTTAAAACCTTCTGTAATGAGCAAAACATTGACTGCGCGTTAGTTGATGATAAACAACGTTTAAGCAATTTTGGCTTATGTGTGATGGACATGGATTCAACATTGATTAGCATTGAATGTATCGATGAAATTGCAGATTTAGCGGGACTTAAACCACAAGTGGCTGCCATTACTGAAAGCGCGATGCGTGGCGAAATTGACTTTGCTGAAAGTCTTAAAAAACGCGTGGCACTGCTAGTAGGGCTAGAAGAGTCTGCTTTGCATCGCGTGGTAGATGAGCGTCTGAAGCTTAACCCTGGTGCGACGGAATGGATCGATACTTGTAAAAAGTTTGGTATTACAACGATGCTGGTTTCGGGCGGATTTACTTTCTTTGCCGATAAAGTAAAAGAGATGCTGGGTTTAGATGATGCAATATCCAATACCTTGGAAATTATAGATGGCAAACTCACCGGCAAAATCTTAGGCAATATTATTGATGCACAAGCAAAAGCTGATCATTTACTCAAATTACGGGATAAGCTAGGACTATCTGTTAGTCAAACTATTGCGATTGGTGATGGTGCAAATGATTTGAAAATGATGAGGGTTGCTGGTGTCGGCGTGGCATATCATGCAAAACCTGTCGTTCAACAACAATCGACTTATGCCTTAAATTTTGTAGGCTTGGAAGGTGTTATAGGGTTGTTTACAGTTTAGGGCATTACTATGAATTTAACTTTTGTCATTTGACTGTGTTGCTCAAAAAAATGACTCTTTATATATAGTACATATGTTGCGTCGTTATTTTTTAATCGCGAGTTGTTTAACTTAGAAATTTAAATTTATAGAGAAACCCTATTGTAAAAAAGTCTTGTATGACTAGAGCATTTAGAGCAAAGCTAACTCTGCGTCGCTGAACCCAGCCTCTCGCCTTGCTTCCATATTAAAAGGTGGTTTAAGTTTAGGTGCTTCGTATTCCGCACAAAGCTGTTTAAATGTTGCAACTGGTTCTAAACCGCGTTGCTCGCATAGCCAGTTATACCAAATATTACCTATCGCCACATGGCCAATTTCATCACGCAAAATAATGGTTAAGATATCTGCAGCTGCATGGTCACCTGCCTGCGTCAGTTTTGCGCGCAGTGCGGGTGAGGCATCAAGTCCTCGTGCCTCCATCGTGCGCGGTACTAATGCCATACGCACCAATACATCTGCTTTGGTTTTGTCGACCATTTCCCACAAGCTGTTATGGGCATCAAAACTACCATATTCATAACCTATATGATGCAGATGTGAGTTCAACAAACCGAAGTGACAGGCTTCTTCACTAGCCACCTTTAGCCAATCTTCATAATACCGTGCTGGCATGTCGGCAAATCGCCAAACAGCATCTAATGCCAAATTGACGGCATTAAATTCGATATGTGCAAGTGCGTGAATTAGCGCAGCACGGCCTTCTATTGTATTCATGGCGCGTCGTTTAACGCCACGCGGTGAAACCAGCACTGGTTTGGCTGGACATCCAGGGATTGTTTTAGTTGTTGTTAGGAATTGGGTTGTGTCAACTAATACCTTATTTTGTTGAAAATGGCTTAGCAAGTTTGCCAATCCTCCACACTTTATTTGTGGCGTTGACTCAATTAATAAAGCTAGAGCGTGCTCACGCAGGTTGTATTGATTAGCTGGAGTAGTAGTTGCAATATCAGACATATGAACGATTGCTATGAGTTTATCTATAAATCAATCTGGAAGTTTATCTGTGAATTAATCATGTGAGTTTACATGAGGAAATAATTGAAATTGCACATTAAAAATACAGCCAACCGTTTTGTTAGTAATTGGATTGTTATTTGCATGGGTATTGATTTCTGCATTTCCTGTAATAAACACTTCAGCGTCGTGACTATTTGCAATTTCTTTGACGATAGCTAAACCCAAACCACAGCCATCTACAGTGTTTTGAATACGATAAAAACGCTTAAATACTTGTTGCCTTTGCTCAGGTGGTATACCAATACCGGTATCTCTCACCTGCAATAGCACATGAAGCTGATTTTGTTTGACTGATACCGTTACTTCGCCATGTGAAGGTGTATAGCGGATGGCGTTGTCAATTAAATTACTGAGCATTTCCTTTAACATAAAGGCATTACCCATCACCATGTGAGAACTATCACTAGTGGTAACATCAATATTTGTAATATCAAAACCTAAATCTATCTCTTTTTCTAGCGCCCGTGGTACCCACTCTTTTGTTACTTCTTTTGCTAAATTACTTAAATCGAACGGTGTATAGCTGAAGTTGCTGTTAGTGCTAGGCTCCACTCTCGCCAGCGTCAGAAGCTGATGCACTAAGTGTGATAAATGTTCGGTACTGGTCGCAATGTTTTGCAAAGCATGTTGTGTATGGCTAGAAACATCTTCACGCAATGCTAATTCAGCCTGATTTTGTAGTATGGCTAATGGTGTACGCAGTTGATGTGAGGCATCTGCAACAAATGCTTTTTGAAACATCACACTCTCCTCCACCCGCCGCATTAAAGCGTTCATTTCATCAAGTAGAGGAGTGATTTCTAATGGCGTATTCGTCGTTTGTATAGCACTGAAGTCGCTATGCGACCTAGAGGCTAGTGCATTTTTTAAACGGTTAAGCGGCTTTAAGCTATGTTTAACGCTGAAAAAAATCACTAAGGCGGTGATTAACATAATGAGTATTTGCGGAACCAGCATTTCTTCAATAATTTCTCGTACCATGATTTCACGTTTTTCACGTGTTTCTGATACTTGTATCAGTAAATCACCTTTTAATTTGGAGTTGATAATGGGCAGTGCGTAGGCTACAACCCGCACTTTGTCCTCATTAAGTACGTCATCGTAGTAAATATGCTTACCGCTAGGGACTTTTTGCGTGGGTAAATCCAACTCATCATCGCCAGCAACAAATTTGCCATTAGGGGCAGAAATGCGGTAACTAATATAATCGTGTTGGTCATACTCAAGCAAATTTTCTGCGATTTGTGGCAAATCCACCTTTACCTTGTTGTTGACCACGTCCACTTGATCAGCTAACGCGAGTGCGGCACGGTAAATTGACCTGTCGTAAGCTAGGTTAGCAAATAGATAGGCGCGCGAGTAAGAAACAACTGCACTAATTGATAATATGACAAACAAACATAGCATGAGCCACAACAATAATTGACCACTTAAAGAGTAGGACTGACTCCCTTTGGTTTCAAATAATTGGTTTGAAGTGCTATTTTGCATTGATTATATTTTTAAACCGTTTTCTAATAAATACCCCAAGCCACGTATTGTTCGGACTTGTACATTAGCAACTGCAATTTTTTTACGTAAGCGATGAACATATACTTCAATCGCGTTATCACCCAATTCATTATCCCAATTACAAAGTGATTCTAATAATTGCTCTTTGCTCACTACTTTATTTTGTTTGTGCATCAAGGTTTCTAATAAAGCAAACTCGCGCGCGGATAAGTTAATCACTTGGTGCTTGTTATTGGCATCACTATAAAAAGCATTCTTATCACTCGCGTTAAAGGTTAGAGCTCCACATATTAATGCTGTGTTGCTACCTAGTTTGCCGCGGCGAATAAGTGCACGGACTCGTGCCTCAAGCTCTGTTAAATTGAATGGTTTGATTAAATAATCATCTGCACCTAAATCTAAACCTTTTACCCGGCTTTCAACGGCATCTTGCGCGGTGAGAATCATCACTGCAACAGTATCGCCGCGATTACGTAAGCGTTTTAATACTTCAAAGCCATCTAGTTTAGGCAGGCCTAAATCGAGTACTAATAAATCATAGGGCGCTTGTTGTAATAATGCATTAGCAACATCACCGTTTTCAGCATGGTCTACCGCATAACCAGCTTGTGTGAGTGCTTGGATTAAACCAGCGGCTAACATTTTATCGTCTTCAACTACTAATAAACGCATATGTAAGATTCATGTAAGAGTGAGAGCGTATTGTGACACTCATGGACGGTGAGTGGCAAACAGAACATCTATGTTTAAAGATTGAGTACTAAAGCGAACCATTGAAGCCATGCAGTCATTTAACTTTAAGGAATTGATCATGAATAAAATCGTTTCAGCATTATTAGTTGTTTTTTTTACAGTATCAGTTAATGCTTTTGCTGCTGATGCAGCTCCAGCAGTAGCTAAAGTTGAGCCAGTAAAAGTTGAAGCTGCAACACCAGCAGCAAAAGTGGAAACTGAAAAACATGCAACAGCCCCAGCTAAAAAAGCAAATCACGTTGCATCTAAAAAAGCTGACAAAGCATTAAAAGTAGCAGAAGTTAAAACAGAAGCAACATCAACCACTAAGTAATTGTTAGCTTGTAAGGCTGGCGTAAGATTGAAGGTGTAACGTAAGCAACATGGGCCGTAAGTAGCAATTAAGAATTACCAGTCTTAGTAATGCCGCTATTTACCAACTATGCAATTTTATTGTAAGGCGTCGTTAAGACATTTGAATTTAATTTAAAGGAAACTACCATGAACAAAATCGTATCAGCATTATTAGTTGGTTTTTTTGCAGTATCAGTCAATGCATTTGCAGCAGATGTCGCGCCAGCAGCGGCTAAAGTTGAAGCACCAGCAGCAGCAGCAACTCCAGCAACTCCAGCAACTGACATGGAAAAACATACAGCAGCTCCAGCTAAAAAAGCTAAACATCACCACAAAAAAGCAGCTAAACCAGTTGCTGATAAAGCAGCTGAGGCAGCAACTCCGTCTCCAGAAGCTAAGTAATTTAAAGTCATTTAGCCAAAAGCTGAATGATCAAAAAAGGCTGCTACCGCAGCCTTTTTTTATTGCCAAAAATTACTGTTTATTTAAATAGGCTGATAGGTAAAAAGTCTAGTTCACCAGCTTTCATATCAGGAACAATCAACGTTTTACCGTCATTGCTCAGTACAATGTCTGCTGATGCTTTATAACCTTCTTTGATTAATTTAGCTGTTTTACCGACTACTTGGTAAATTTTGCCATTTTTCCAATCACTAATAATGAGTTTGCCAGTTTTGGTTCTCACTAAGCCATCACCGCCACCAAAGCCTTCTGCCACTTTGGTAGTTGCACCTGTTTTTAAATCTACGCGATACAGAATACCCGATGCAAAATCTATTTCGAGTAAATTTTTGCCATCCATGAGTAAACCATTGGGTGCGAGGATATCTGGATTTTTACTATCAACAACTAAGCTAACTTCACCATTTGGGTTGATTTTAAAAATCTGACCACCGTCTTTTAAGCTACCACTATCGCTAACATATAAATTACCAGCACCATCTGCTACCAAGTCATTTAAAAATACTGGGGTACTAGGAAAGGCCATTTGTGCGCCATACACCGCCCAAGTCCCATCAGGAAATACTTCTAATACACGATTTTTGTCAGCCACATAAAGCTTATCACCAATGATGGCTAAGCCTTTAGGATCATCCAAGCCAGAAGCAAATACTGATACGTTGCCATGTTGATCTATAACGCTAATTTGTCCATCACCATCTTTACTAAATTCATTAATTTCTGATACAAAAATACGTCCATCTTTAGCTTGAATAGCCGATTCTGGCGTTTTTAACCCTGTAATTTTTTGCATTTCTCCAGCCAGTGCAAGGTTGCTGCTTAAATAAATGCCTGTAATAAGCGCTACTATTTTTAATGATGTTTTCATGATGATGTTTTTCACTTTCAATAAGAGATTCAAATTTTTTTTGGACACAAACTTAATTAAAATACTTTTTGGTAAGAGGAACAGTGGCAAGTAAAGTGCATAAGTTGTTTTCTAACGAACTTGAAGTGACTGGATGCGCAGCAATCTCGTTATTTAACTGCTTCACAATATCTTGCATGGCTTTAGCGTAAGCTTTTTTAAAATAATAATCTGCTGCATTGTTAAGCTCGCCTTGTTGTTGTGCTTTCGCTTTGAAGCTGGCAACGGCATCAAGCTTACCTGCATATAGTGTAGCTAAGACTTCTGCATGAAAAACTCGCATTTGTGGGTTATAAAACATGTAGGGTTCCAGCGATATTGTTAAATTAACATCCACGTTAGATTTGCAAATTTGGGCGCTAGTTTGGCTGTTTTGGCTACTACTATTGAGTGCTTTTAGAGCAACCTTTTCAAACATTGGGCCTCTTAAATGCCAAATATCTAAATAAGGATGCAACATGCGTACTGGATGTTCATAAAACATGGGATTGATATACAGCATCATGTTAGTGCTGTTGGATTGCTTAGTTTTGCTTGGCTGAGCATCTCCATCAGCAATTGCATGATTAGCTAATCCCAAACTCATTAATGTTAAAACTGCAGCGACTAAAGAAAATTTTTTGATCTTGAGCATAAGGTTTACTTTATTAAAAACTGCTATTTACAGTGGGTGACTGCCTAATTTAACTTGGGGTAAGTGATACGATAAATCAAGCCCGCACGATCATCTGTCACCAAAATTGCGCCGTCTGGTGCAACAATTACATCTACAGGGCGCCCCCAAGCTTGGTTATTTTTCAACCATCCTGTGGCAAAATCTTCTACGGCGATTGGTTGGCTATCCTTAAATTTTACACGCACAAGTTTATAGCCACTGGCTTCTTCTCTGTTCCAAGAGCCATGTAGGGCTACAATCGCATCATTTTTAAAGGCTGTAGGCACATTGGCTTTATTTAAAAAAGTGATACCAATTGGAGTGGAGTGCGAATCAAAAGTGATGGCAGGGGCTTGCGTAGTTTTACAAAAGCCATCTTCACCTGCAAAGTTTGTGTCTGTGACTTGGTTGCCCCAGCAAAACGGCCAACCGTAGTGTTTACCAGCTTGAATGATATTTAAATGTTCGGGCGGAATATGGTCATTGACCTTGCCATTTTTGGTATCAGAACGCATATCTGACCCTTCGTTAGTGGCAAACATGGTGCCTGTTTCAGCTTGCCAGCTAAAGCCTTGTGAGTTTCGTAAGCCATAGGCGTAGATTGGGCTTGGAGTGTGTCGCCCTAATGTAACAAGCGCACCGGCAGCTTTTCCATCGACGGTATACCGCAAAATTGTCGCACGAACTGGTTCTGTTTCTATGCAAACATTGCAACTTGAACCTACATTGACATACAAATAACCATCTGGACCAAGTTTGATATTTTTAAGCGTGTGCCCGCCACTGGGTAAATTTTTAATGAATGGCTTAACGCTAGCTTTTCCATTACTTTGCTCAAGCTGTACAACACCATTTTGATTAGCAACTAGTAGTTTTCCGTTTACAAATACCAAGCCTTGTGGCGCATCCAACTGGTCAGAAATTAATACCTGACTATCTGCAATGCCATCGTGATTAGCATCTGGCAGCATCCAAACTTGATTGTCTAGGCCTGTAGATACATATAAATTATCTTGTTGATCAAATGCCATCATGCGTGGACCATGAAAAAAATCATCACCGCCAGGTTTTAATTTAGCAAAAATATTGAGTTTGAAACCTGCAGGAAGGCTAATCACATTACTTACGTTTTGTGCAGTTTCATTAGATGGTGCAACTTCTGCAAAAGCTATTGCATACAGTAAACTTGTTGATAGTAAAACTGCAAATAACTTTGTTTTTACGAAATAAACCATGGGGTTATGTGAGTACATCAGACCAGATATTATTTGCCCAAGCCGCTGCATAGCTTGCTTCCAATTCTGAAGGTTTATCTGAGACACCACCACCATCGGCTGCCAGCATTATTTTTTTAGTTGCATCATAGCGGTATACATTTGCCACATGAATCGCCATTTTATCGTTCACATAACTGTAGCAAGTATTGGCAAATACCGGTGCTGGGTCTGGTTGTTGCTGGCTCATTAAGGCAACAATTGCACTGGCACATACACGTGCTTGGCTGGTTGCCATATGGGCAGATTTAGGTAAGCCGGAAGATACAGAATCTCCAATGACATGCACATTGGCAGCTATTTTTGATTCATAAGTCAAAAAATCTACCTCGCACCAGCGTTTATCAATGTTATTTAAGCTTAGTATTTGTGCAGCTTTGCCTGCACGTTGCGGCGGTATGATATTAAGCACGTCGGCTTCAACCGTTTCAAACTCAGTTTTGGCGGTTTTGTTTGCCACATCTACTTCCACTATTAAGCTGTTAGGGCGATAATCAATCATGTTTGCATACATCTCATTAAAGACTTTAGTAAACAAGGCTTTTTTAGAGATAATTTCAGCATTAGCATCTAATACAATCACTTTAGAGGCGGGCTTATGTGCTTTAAAGTAGCTAGCAACTTGGCAGGCCCGTTCATAAGGGCCAGGCGGGCAGCGGTAGGGCGCTTTGGGAATGCTCATGACGAATATACTACCGTCAGATAATGCTTCTAGCTGTTTACGTAGATTGACTGTTTGCCAGCCTGCCTTCCATGCGTTAGGCACCAACTGTTGGGCTTCTTCTGTAGCTAGGTTTGGTAAGCTTTCATACATAAAATCAATGCCAGGTGCAATAATCAAGCGGTCATAGCTAATTTCACCACGTGCCATTTTTACTTTTCTTGCCACTGTATCAATCCCTGTGACTTCATCATGCACCCATTCAATACCGTGATTTTTTTGTACTAAATCGTAGCCAAAAGTGAGCTCGTTAATATTTTTGCTACCACCCAACACTAAATTACTAACTGGACACGACACAAATTGAGATGACTTTTCAATTACTGTGACGGCAATATTATTCAAACTCCACATCCGAATATATTTGGCAGCTGTGGTGCCAGCATAGCCGCCGCCAATAATCACTACATGACCTAATGGTGGCTTGCTAGCAAGTGCCATCGCATTTTGAGAGCCGAGTAAGCCCGTTGCAATTAATCCATTAGCCATTAATCCGTAGCTACCTAAACTAAGAGATTTAATAAAATTACGACGGTTTAGCAAGTGCTGGTTAGCAGATGGATTGAGAGGGTCAAGCTTATCAAATGTAGGATGTGATTTACTCATGGTCAGCCTTTAGTAGTTGTGGTTTTGGGCTGATGCCTGAGATGCGTTTTTGTTGGGAGAAATAAATCGCTAACAGATTGATTTCATCAATAGTTAGGCCTTTTGCATGATGATGCATGACAGTGGCTGGGCGCTCTCCGCTCTTAAATGCTAACATCTGCGTAATAAAATATTGAGTATCCAACCCTGCTAAAATTGGTAAAGCTGTAAAGTTCTTAACATTAATTGGGTTGCCATTTGTACCGTGACAAGCCGCACAGGAGGCTGCTAATGTGCGTATATGTAGATTTGGCGCTGGCTTAATAGAAATAACCTCAGCTGCTTGCGCTACTGAGGTTATTAATGTTGACATTATTAATAAAACACTAGAAGTTAATACACAATCAAAGTATGCCAGGCGTAGTCGTTTATTGTTAAGTGTATGACTACTCAGCATGGTGATTTAATCCGAGACTAACAAACCTATTCTAAATAGTTTACGCGCTAAAAGTTAGTGTGCCTAATCAATTAAGCATGAATTAAGTGCTAAATTACTAGAAACATTTGTCTTCACAACCATCATCTTTAACACCAAGTGATAACAGTAAATCAACCATTTTTGTATTACCTTCATCACGAATCACTCGAACCAAAGAGACATCGCCCTTCATTTTTTGGTTAACATCACCACCTTTTTCTGCGATGAATTTCACAATATCTGCATGGTTATCGAAAGCAGCTAAATGAAATGAGTTCATTTTAGAAACTGGATGTGTATAGTTGATATCAGCACCATGTGCTAATAAATATTTGAAAATATCTAAATGGCCCTTAGTTGCCGCCATTTGTAATGGTGACCAACCAAAATACAGCTCATTCACATTTAAACCGTGCTCTACATATTTTTTAACAATTTTTAAATTGCCATCATTACATGCACCCGTGAACTCTACAGACTCATCATCTGTGATTGCCATGGCATGTAACGAAAAACTCAATGCTAAAATTGCTAAAACTGCTTTAATCATTTTCATGTTGTTTCTTCTCCAAAGATTATTCTAATTAATAAATTTTCTTGCATTGCGAAACATGCGCATCCAAGGTGAATCTTCATGGTCAGTTTCTATATGCCATGAATTTTGCACCACTCTAAAAACCCGTTCCGGATGCGGCATCATAATGCTAAAGCGTCCGTTCTGGGTAGTTAATCCTGTAATCCCTTGTGGAGATCCATTTGGGTTTAACGGGTAAATCTCAGTTGCCGTTGACTGACCTTCTACTGCCAATTGATTATTTACAAATCGCATACTGACTAGTTTTTTAGCCAACGATTCATTGACAGCGTTTTCTGAAATAAATTCCGCATAACCTTCACCATGTGCCACCGCAATTGGCATGCGGCTTCCAGCCATGCCGCTAAAAAACAGAGATGGTGAGTCTAAAATTTCAACCATCGCGACACGCGCCTCAAACTGCTCAGATTTATTACGCACAAAATGTGGCCAATGCTCGCTACCTGGAATGATGTCATGCAAATTACTCATCATTTGACAGCCATTACATACGCCTAATGCAAAGGAGTCTGTGCGTTGGAAAAATGCAGAAAACTCCTCACGTGCACGAGAGTTAAACAGGATAGATTTTGCCCAGCCTTCGCCAGCACCTAGTACATCACCATATGAGAACCCACCACAAGCTACTAATCCAGAAAAATCGGCCAAAGATACGCGTCCAGCAATAATATCGCTCATATGTACATCGTGAGCGGCAAAACCTGCGCGATCAAATGCGGCTGCCATCTCATAGTGACCATTAACACCTTGCTCACGCAATATAGCCATTTTTGGACGCACGCCACTGCTAATGTAGGGCGCACTAATATTATTTGCAATATCAAAAGTAATATGTTGATGCAAACCTACGTCCGTCATATCCAAAATACGGTCGTATTCTTGTTGAGCACATAATGGGTTATCGCGCATTTTTTGCATGTGATAGGTTGTTTCAGACCACATACGATGTAGGTTTGTACGTAGCTCTGCAAAAACGACATCACCATATTGACGAATCACAATGCCGTGATTATTGGTCACTGCCGAACCAATAATAGACACACATTTCGGCATAGCAGCTTGTAACTCTGCCAAGATTACATTTGTATCGGTAGCGCGCACTTGCAGCACTGCCCCTAGCTCTTCATTGTATAAAATATCAGCTACATTGCCAGTTAAGTGGCTGATATCAATATCAATACCACAGCGACCTGCAAAAGCCATTTCTGCTAAAGTGATAAATAAGCCGCCATCTGAACGGTCATGGTAAGCGAGTATTTTGGACTGACTATTTAAACGTTGAACTTCAACAAAAAATGCTTTCAATAAAGCGGCATCATCCACATCTGGCGCACTATTGTCTGTTTCACCATAGACTTGTGCCAAAGCTGATCCGCCCATGCGGTTTTTACCAGCACCTAAATCAATTAAAATAAGGTTGGTGTTGCCTTTATCAGTATGCATTTGTGGTGTAAGTGTTTTGCGCGCATCTGATGTGGTGGCAAATGCAGTTACAACTAACGAGATGGGCGATGTTACCGCTTTATTGACGTTATTTTCATCTGTCCACACAGTTTTCATGCTCATGGAGTCTTTACCAACAGGTATGCTAATGCCTAGCTCAGGGCAAAGCTCCATGCCCACAGCCTCTACGGTCGCATACAGTGCAGCATCTTCACCTGCATGGCCCGCAGGTGCCATCCAGTTGGCAGATAATTTCAAATCACTAATGTCGTTAATAAGACTTGCAGCAATGTTAGTCAGTGCTTCACCAACCGCCATGCGGCCAGAAGCTGGTGCGTTGATTAAAGCGAGAGGGGCTTTTTCACCAATTGCAAAAGCTTCACCTGCGTAAGTTTCAAAACCTGCCAATGTGACTGCCACATCTGCTACTGGCACTTGCCATGGGCCAACCATTTGGTCGCGGGCGATTAAGCCAGTGACAGAACGGTCACCAATCGTAATCAAAAAAGTTTTATCTGCAACGCCGGGCAAGCGCAATACACGTGCCGCCGCCTCTTTTAAATCAATTTTTGCGGTATCAAATACGGTTAATTCGCGCTCAAAACTTGCCACATTACGCGTCATTTTTGGCGGTTTACCAAGTAATACGGATAACTCCATATCCACTGGTTTGTTATCAAAATGACTATCTGCCACGGTTAAATGGCGCTCTTCAGTTGCAGTGCCTACTACAGCAAAAGGACAGCGTTCGCGCGCGCAAATTTCGCTAAATAAAGCCAAACTAGCCTGCGGAACTGCTAATACATAACGCTCTTGTGCTTCGTTGCTCCACAACTCACGCGGCGACATACCAGGTTCTTCGTTATGCACATTACGCAACTGAAACAACCCGCCTACGCCAGCATCGTTCACCAGTTCTGGGAAAGCGTTTGAAATGCCGCCCGCACCTACATCATGAATACTTAAAATCGGGTTGTTTTCACCCATTTGCCAGCAACGATCAATCACCTCTTGCGCGCGACGTTCAAGTTCTGGGTTGCCACGTTGTACCGAATCAAAATCGAGGTTTTCGGCATTGCTACCAGTATCCATGCTGGACGCAGCGCCGCCACCCAAGCCTATTAACATGGCTGAACCACCAAGCTGAATTAAAGCTGAGCCTGCTGGAATCGGACTTTTCTTAGCGTGTTGAGCGGAAATATTACCTACACCGCCAGCTAGCATAATTGGCTTATGGTAACCACGCACTTCACCAGCAACTTCAATTTCTAACGTACGGAAGTAGCCAGCAATATTAGGGCGACCAAATTCGTTGTTATATGCTGCACCACCTAATGGGCCATCTGTCATGATTTGTAATGGCGATGCAATACGGCTAGGTTTGCCATATTGTGCATGCTGCTCATTTTTTTCCCATAATTGAACAAAGTTAGGAATATTCAAATTAGAAACAGAAAAGCCCGTTAAGCCAGCTTTAGGTTTAGAGCCAGTGCCCGTTGCACCTTCATCACGAATCTCACCACCTGCACCAGTTGCAGCTCCGGCAAATGGAGAAATTGCAGTGGGGTGGTTGTGTGTTTCTACCTTCATTAAATAGTGTGTTTGTTCTTCCACAAAGCCATAACTGTGCTCATTGTCGGCATTGTTTTGCGGGTAAAAACGCTTAGTTGTTTCACCATTGATATGGCTAGAGACAATGGACGAGTTGTCAGAGTAGGCAACCACGGTATTACCTGGATTCAATTTATGCGTGTTACGTATCATGCCAAATAAAGTTTGTGCTTGGGTAATACCATCAATCACCCAATCTGCATTAAATATTTTATGACGACAATGTTCAGAGTTGGCCTGAGCAAACATCATTAACTCAACATCGGTTGGATTGCGCTTAATTTTAGTAAAGTTATCAAACAGATAATCGACTTCATCGGGTGACAGCGCTAAACCTAATTCACTATTAGCTGAATTTAATGCAACTTTACCGCCAACTAATACATTAATCGTATTAAGCGGTGCAGGAGATGCCGTATGAAATAGCTTTTCTGCATCGTTTAAATCGCTGAATACAGCTTCGGTCATGCGGTCGTGGATTAACGCTTTAATAGCCCCGTTTTCTGCCTCACTAAGGGGATTGCCATTATCTGTTGCCACGGTATAAATAATGCCACGTTCTAACCTTTGTATATGATCTAAGCCACAATGGCGCGCAATATCCGTGGCACGGGACGACCATGGTGAAATGGTACCTAAACGTGGAATAACTAAAAAAAGTGTTTCACCTAGTTGATTTTTAGGAGCAACTTCACTTTTAGCGCCATAGGTTAAAATCTTACCAAGCGTAGTGTGTTGCTCATCTGTGAGTGTTTTATTAAACCAAGCAAAATGTACAAATTCTGCATAAAAACTGTTAACACGCGGTGCGCTAATGCTAAGTTGTTTGAGGATTTTTTCTAATCGAAATGATGAAAGTGCGACACTGCCGCGGATGGTGAGCATGATTGGAATAGCCTTTAACACTTGAACTACATTAAATATAATTTCTATTTTAACAGAAAGATAAAAGTGTCGCTTTGTGTTGTTGCTATCAATGAAAAAACAATCATCGAGATATTAATTAACATTAACGTAGCAATTCAGTAACAATAAATTGCCTGGTATTTAATCAAATAATAGTTTGGCGCGTTGAAAGCCAAAAAAAATTAGCGTAAAATTATGTCCATGTTTGGAAAAAATTATTTACGACTCATTAGCAAGCTCGCACTAGTGGCGACTTTACTGACTTCGCTTATGCCTAGTGTTGCTCAGGCGATGTCGTCAAATGCAGAAGCTAAGCCATTTAGTGTAGAAATTTGCAGCGCAGGCTCTACCAAGCGTATTGACAATGTGATTGTGGGTGTAAAAGTCCAAAATCAAGCACAAGTTCCTGTTGAAAAAGATTCGCGTTTACATAATGGTAACTGCCCACTCTGTATAGCAGACGAGGCGCAATTAACCGTTGCAAATTACTATGCAAGTTTCATCGCAATTGAATCAAAGCTAATTCATCACATTAATGCTTATGCAACGCCTGTTGCGCGAGATTTTTATCAAACCGCAAACCCTTCCCAGGCACCACCTTTAGTTTAAATATATCAATTAATGATTGCCTTCAAATTGATTAACCTTGATGGTTGGTTAGGTAAGGGTTAATTAATTTATCACTTCGTTGTGCTTAATACGCGTGTACGCTTGTTAAATTGCAACTAATTAGCATTCCCTATCGTCTATTTACTAGTGTTAAATTAACAATAAAATGCTTGCTGTTATGCATTAAGAACTTAGGAATTTTATTATGGAAAATACAGGGCTAGTATTATTGCTCGCTTTCGGTTTATCTGTGCTCGGGTTGATGGTATTCATCTGGTCGATGTCAAAAGGTTTTTTTGGTAGTAACTCTGGAACGGGTGCCAATGTTATTTTTGGTAAAGATGAAATTGGTTTGGTTGAAGATCCCGCTGTAGAAAATACAGCAGAGTTGCAAGGCGACGTGGGCGAGACGAGCGCAAGTTTATCGGTACAAGAAATTAAGGATAGGCAAATGGCTGATGCATCATCTGCATTACCAGCATTTGCTTGGATAACAGGCGGTGTTGTTTGGCTGGTGTTGGCATCATTTGCAGGCTTGATTTCATCAATTAAATTACACCAACCCGATTGGTTAACAGATCAAGCTTGGTTAACATTTGGTCGTTTACGTGTCATGCATCTAACTGGTGTAGGTTATGGTTGGTCGTCAATGGTGGGTATTGGCGTTGCTTTATGGATGATTCCTCGGCTACTTAAAACACCTCTGGTTGGCGCAAAGTATGCACTTTGGGGTGCGTTGTTCTGGCATGTTGGCGTTATTTTAGGTGAGAACGCCATTGCGCAAGGGTACTCTGCTGGTATGGAATGGTTAGAAATACCTTGGCAAATCGGTATGTTGTTTGTAGTAGGTGGGGCATTAGCTGCAGTGCCATTATTTAAGACATTTGCAAATCGTAATGTTGATCATCTGTATGTATCTGTTTGGTATATTGGCGGTGCGTTGATTTGGTTTCCAATACTATTCTTTATTGCTAATCTCCCTGGTTTAGGTAGTGGTGCACAGGGTGCGGCTATGAATTGGTGGTTCGGTCATAACGTACTAGGTTTATGGTTTACGCCATTAGCTTTAGCAACCGCTTATTACTTTATTCCCAAAGTATTAGGCAAGCCGATTTATTCATACAACTTGTCATTGCTAGGTTTCTGGTCGCTTGCATTCTTTTACTCGCAAGTTGGTGGTCACCACTTAATCGGCGGGCCATTGCCATCATGGTTAATCACTTTGTCTATTGTTCAATCTGTGATGATGATTATTCCTGTGTATGCAGTTGCAGTGAATCACCACATGACAGTGGGCGGTAATTTCAAAGCGGTGATTCACTCACCAACATTGCGTTTTATTGTACTGGGTTCAATGTTATACGTCGCCGCTTCGGTACAAGGTTCAATGGAAGCGTTACGTTTCGTTAATCAGACTACACACTTTACGCACTTTACCGTTGCACATGCTCACTTAGGCAATTACGGCTTTTTCACAATGATTATGTTTGGTGCAATTTACTTTATTATGCCACGAGTAGTCGGCTGGGAATGGCCTTACCCTTGGATGATTAGTGCACACTTTTGGTTAGTTACAATTGGGTTTGCAATTTATTTCATTGGCTTATCCATAGGTGGTTGGTTGCAAGGTAGGGATATGTTGGATGCAGCCAAGCCATTTATGGATTCGGTTTTGGTGACCATCCCTTACTTAAAAGCACGATCTGTAGGTGGATCTCTCATGGTATTAGGGCATCTTGTATTTGCTGTACACTTTATTTTATTAGCGCTTCGTTATGGGTCAAGAAAAACTGAGGTTGTATTAGCGGCACCGTTCATTGAAAAGCTAATTAAAAGTAGAGTGAAAGGAGCCTAATCATGAGTGGACTAATTACTGAGAAAAAAATCGTATTAGGTGCGTTAGTTATTATCACTTTTGCAACAGTTGCATTAGTTATATTGCCTTTTGTGCAGTTAAAAAAACTTGAGGCACCTGAAGGATTAAAACCTTATACAGACCAACAAGCTTTGGGCCGCAAAGTCTACATTGCCAATGGTTGTGTTTACTGTCATAGCCAACAACCACGTGATGCTAATTTAGGTCCAGATGGTAAACGTGGCTGGGGTAGACCATCAGTTGCGGCAGATTACGTATACGACCAAGTGCATTTGCTTGGTACGATGCGTACAGGACCAGATTTGTTTAACATTGGTGCTAGACAGCCTTCTGCAGACTGGCATTTAGGGCATTTATACCAGCCACGTGGCTATACACCAGGCTCTATCATGCCAGCGTTTAAGTTCTTATTTGTAGAGCGTAAAGGAAAGGCTATGCCTGGTGAGGTTGTCGTCAATTTGCCACCTGCTTACGCAAAGCCTGGGGTTACGATAATTGCTTCACAAGATGCGGTGAATTTGGTTGAGTATCTAAAAGGTATGGATCACACTTACAAAATTAAAAAAACTGTTAAAGAGAGCTTTGATAAAGTGAGTTTAGTCACTGAAGATCATACCAAGGAGGCTAAATAATGAAACCCGTATCTAAAAACCAGTTAAAACACCAATCTAGTGCTTCGCAACTTAGGGAACTTACAGACCCAGATGAGAGTGCGAACCCGCTTCCGTGGTATATCACCATGGCCATGGGTGCATTGTTTATGTGGGGTTTGTTTTACATTAGCCATGCTTACATGGGCGTTAACTCTTTTGAGGGTGACAACCGAACAATGGAAGTCGCGGCAGTGGCCGGTGCCGCAGGCCCAGCGATAGATGGTGGTGAAGTGTACCAAGGCAAATGCGTAGCTTGTCACCAAGCAAATGGTGGTGGAGTTCCTGGAGTATTTCCACCACTGGCGGGCTCAGAGTATGTGTTGGGCAAGGCAGAAAAACTGGCCGCTATTCCACTGCATGGCATACAAGGTAAGCTAACTGTTAAAGGCGCCACTTATAACGGCATGATGCCAGTATTTGCTGATTTACTCACAGATGCTGAAATTGCTGCGGTATTAACGCATATTCGCAGTCAATGGGGTAATAAGGCTGAGGCTGTGACAGAAGAGACTGTGAAGAAAGTCCGTGAAGCGACTAAATCTCATACTGGCCCATGGAATGGTGATGAAGATTTATCTAAACTTTAACTTTTCTACAGAAATATTGGGATTTAAATAGTGGCAGTTAAACCTTAAATTTTGTGGAATATAGCTAACAAAATAAAAAGCTGGTCAGGGCTCATGCCAATATTGGTGATTGCGTTTTGGCTGGCTTTTTTTAACTTGATTACACATCAGTTTTCAAATATTACTCTGGAATCAGAAAGGCGCGATGCGCTTTTTAGCCAGCAACCCGAATTATCTTTTTTACAAACGGTGGATGATAACGGTCATATTTCCAACTTAGCGCAGCTCGCTAAAAATCAACAAAAAACACTGATAGCTGAATTTATTTATACTCAATGTAGAGCGATTTGCCTATCACTTGGCGATGTTTTTCAGCAAACACAGGCAGAAATCATTGAAAAAAGCCTAGATAAAAAGTTAGGCCTAGTAAGCATCAGTTTCGATGTAGATCACGAAACTCCCAATACCCTAGAAGTTTACCGCAAGCGTATGCATGCTGACCCAAATGTGTGGGCATTACTCACCATGAAAGATGCCAGTGTTTTAGAGGCAGCTCGCAGTAAGATGGGCTTAATTGTAGTGCCAGATGTAAAGCAGGGTTTTGTACACAATAGCGCATTTTTAGTGATTGCTAAAACAGGGCATCTCATTGGTATTTTCGATACAGATGAAATGAGTGAAGCGATAGCGCTTGCTTTAAAACTCAGCCATTAAAATCGCTTATGTTAACCCCTGCGTTCAGTAAAAATCATTATCCAGCCTACCTTAAAAAAGCACTGCCAATATTTATGCTAATATTAGCTATTGGATTGTCACTACCCCAGGTGCGGCATTTAATTGAATCTAGCATGGCGGTTCATATGTTAGTTCAAATGCCTTTACTTATTTTTGCGGGTTATTCATTCGATATTACTAAGCAAAAAGTATCATATAAGCTCAATACATCGGCAGCACAATGGCTTTGGATATATCTGACTACTATGTTTTGGATGTTGCCCATTAGTTTAGATAAGGCACTTATTTATCCAGTTTGGGATATATTTAAAATATTAACCCTATTGATAACAGGCATTGTATTAAAAGTGGTGTTCCAATCACACCGATTACTTGCCCTATTTTTTATAGGTAGCACGGTGATGATGCTATTTTTTGCGGGCTTTAATTATCAACAATCTGATGTGCGCTTATGCAATGCCTACTTGATAGAGTCTCAGAAAATTACAGGATCCGGCTTGATAATTGTTGCTAGCGCATTACTGTTATTTTTGTTTTGGAAGATAAAACAGGAGTTGGCGGCTAGTGAAATGAGAGGGTAAATAATATATGTAAATTACTTTGCAGCTGACTTTAAAAACCTAATGCCCGTGCACTTTGATAGAAAATAAAGCTGACTAGCCAAGCTAATGCTAGTGACCAAATAATAGATAGCCACATAAATCCTGAGCTTTTTGACTCACTTTTTAGCGTTGCAATGGTCGATAAGCAAGGCGTGTAAATTAAGGTGAACAACATAAAGCTCATGGCTTGCACCCAATCCAAGCTCAATGCCATATGGTGCATTAGTGCATCGCCTTGTAAACCGTAAATGACAGCTAGTGAACCTACTACAATCTCTTTTGCAACAAAGCCAAAAATCAGAGCGATGGCGAGTTGTGTGTCAATGCCTAATGGGTTGAGTATTGGGGCAAATAGTGCACCAATTTGACCTGCTAGTGTACCCATACTCGCTGGTGGAACATCGGTTGGATAGTGCGTGAGTGCCCATACCATGACCACACCAAACACAATAAACTTAGTCGCGCGTTTTAAAAAATATTTTACTTCTTGCCAGCCGCGCAGCCAAATTTGCATCGCTGTAGGAAAGCGATAAGGAGGCAACTCCAAAATAAATGGCTCTTTGTTTTGGAATTGATTTTTGAATAACACAGCCGTTAGAAATATGGTGCCGAAACTAACCATATATAACGCAAACATGACCCAGGGCGCTTGTTTAGCGGTAAATAATGCAGCGATCATAAATAAAAATACTTGCAAACGTGCGGAGCAAAGCGACAGTGGAATGGTGAGCATTGTAAGCAAGCGCATGCCACGTGAACGCATCACACGCGTGCCCATCAGTGCAGGGACGTTGCAACCAAATCCCATGAGCATCATGACAAAGCCACGTCCATCAAGCCCGAGTTTTGCCATAAATGCATCCATTAAAAAAGCGGCACGAGATAAATAACCGCTATCTTCTACCATGGTCATAACTAAAAAAAACAAAATAATGATAGGAACAAATGCTGCCACGGTGCTAATGCCGTTATAAATACCATCAAGCAATAAGCCGTTTAGCCATGTGGGTAAATTAGCTAATAGCGGCTCAAGTGCTAAAGTGCGGAACTCGCCAAGTAACCAGGCCATACCGCCTTGCAAGGGCGTACCAACAGTAAATATGAACTGAAACAACAAAAACATGGCAATAAAAAATAAGGGTAAGCCAAGTAGTGGATGCAGTAAAACCTTATCAATTTTATCGGTCGTTTCGTCTGCCAATTTAAGAGGTAGTTGTACCGTGGTTTTAACAATTGCCTGCATTTCAGCTTCAATTTGATTCTCAGCTTCCAGGCGCCTTGAAATTTCTTCTGGCAAAATTTTTGCATTAACAACGGATAACTGCTGTGATGCTTTTTGCAAAGCAGCTGGGCAACCATCACCATATTTTGCGCTGATTTGTAATACTGGCATATTGAGTTTTGCGGCCATTGAAGCGCTATCAATGGTGATGCCAGAACGTTTTGCTTCATCCTGCATATTGAGCAACAAAACTGTCGGCAAGCCGAGATTCCGAATTTGCAAGGCAAGTGATAATTGGCGATCGATTTGTGATGAATTGAGCACTATCATGAGTAAATCAACTTCGTTATTGCTTAAAAAGTGACGTACTACTTGTTCATCGTCTGAAAATCCATGTAAATCATAAAGTCCAGGTAAATCAATAAGTTCTACAATATGTCCACCCATTAATACTTTAGCACTCATTAAATCTACTGTAATACCTGGCCAATTACCTACACGTGCAGATGCTCCTGTGATGCGATTAAACAAGGTAGATTTCCCTGTATTGGGCATGCCTAGTAGCGCGATTCGTTTCATTAATGGGTTACAGTGAGGTTGAGCTGAGAGTTAAATAAAAGAGATAGATCTGGGTGTTACACGACCCAAAACATAAAAAATTAATGTGAAATTTGAATAAGTTGCGCTTCAGATGCTCTTAAAATGACATCAGTAGAGCCGATGCGTACATGTAATGGCCCGTTAAAACTAGCGCGACGTATCAGCTCAATTTTTTTTCCAACACGAAAACCCAGTGCCAGCAAGCGTTGATGTAAAGACTGTTCGGCATCAATTGCGTGAATTGTAGCGTAGTCGCCAGTATTTAAATCATTAAGAGGTTTCATAAAATATGTGACAAAAGCGAATAAGAATAGTTCTTATTATTACATATAATTAAGCTAAGTTGCATAAATTACACTCGTTGGTATTAGTTGTTAATTAAAATACTTTATAAATCCAATTAGTTGGCAATGAGTATAAAAAAACGGCTTACCTAAGTAAGCCGTTTTTTATCAATTCTAAAGTTAATTAACTTTAGAATTGTCTACAATTTTTGCTTTAGCACGTAAATCTGTCATCATTTTTTCCAATTTACGTTGTTGCAAAGTTTTCTCTAAACCTTCTTTTACCTTATCGTAAGCTGGTGCTTGTGTAGCACGAGTATCTTCTAGCTTAATTACATGCCAGCCGAATTGTGTTTGAACTGGTGTTGCAGTTGTTTTACCTTTCGGTAAAGCGATGAGCGCATCGCTGAATGGTTTAACCATCCCCGCAGGTGAGAACCAGCCTAAATCGCCACCTTTTTCTTTAGAGCCTGGATCTAATGATTTTTCTTTGGCAATTTTTGCAAAATCGCCACCTTTTTGTAACTGGGCAATAATGTCTTTTGCTTCAACTTCAGTTTTTACCAAAATATGGCGTGCGCTATATTCTTTATCGCCTAACTCTTTTTTGTACTGGTCGTAAGCTGCTTTAGTGTCAGCATCTGTAATTGGGTTTTTCTTGAGGTAGTCTTGAAGATAGGTGTTGACTAACATTTCACGATTAGCAAGCTCGTTACGTGCTATAAAGTCTGGTTGTTTATCAAATCCTAAGCGTTGTGCTTCTTGGTAAACCAACTCTGTACCTACTAATTTATTGATGATGATTTGTTTAGTATTGTCATCAATTTTTTGACCGTGTGCGCCAGCATCTTTAATGATGTAATCTAGTAAAGATTGTTTAATTGGCTTGCCATTAACAGTAGCTACACTATCTGCTGCCATGCTTGGCAGTGAAATTGAAATTAAAGCAATAGCAACAAGTGTTTGTTTAAATTTCATTAAAAGTCCTTTAAATTTTATATATACAATTTTTTCAATGGGGTTCATTGGGTGCAATTGCAAGTATGCTTAATGCATGAATTTGTTGTGGCATTAAATCAGCAAGGGTTTGATAAATCAAACGATGCCGTATTATCTGTGATTTTTGTAAAAAATGCGAACTGACTATTTTTACACTAAAGTGACCGCCGCCGCCATTACCTTTGTGCCCTGCATGGGCTGCGCTATCGTCTTCAATCTCTAACAGGCTTGGTTCTAGTATTGCTAATCGACTTTTGATTATATTAGTAAGTGGTGTTTGCATACTAATAGACCTCTAAATCAGGTAAAACAGGCATGGCTGGTAGTGTTTTACGAAATGGCTTAACGGTGACTTTGGCATAAACGCCTGCCGTTACAAAGGGGTCAGCATTCGCCCAAATAATGGCATCCTGCAAGCTAATAAATGCTGCCACGATTAAGCTACCAGAGTAACCTGCTTCACCTGGGTCTTCATTATCAATTGAAGGGAAAGGTCCTGCTAGTAACAACCGCGCTTCATCTTGCATCGCTTGTAACCTTGCTAAATGAGCAGCGCGAGCTGCCATGCGTTTTTCTAGGCTATTGGGCGCATCCTCGGTAACAATGGCGTACCACATTATTGATTATCCTTAGTAGATGTTTTTTCTTCAACAATATACTTATTAAGCACTAAACTTTGGGCAATGACAAACGCGAACATTAAGCCCATCGTGCCAAAAAGTTTAAAGCTTGCCCAAGTGTCGGTTGAGTAATGAAAAGCTACGTAAAGATTTAAACAGCCTAGACCTAAAAAAAATACCGCCCAAGCAAGGTTAAGTTTTTTCCATATTGCATTTGGCAACTGCATCTCTTTACCGACCATGCTTTTAATAATGTTATTTTTAAAAATAAGCTCAGATGCGATGAGTGTTACAAAAAATGCCCAATATAAAATCGTAGGTTTCCATTTAATAAAATTAGCGTTTTGAAAATATAAAGTCATGCTGCCTAGAACAGTCACCAAGCCTGCACTAAACCATAGGGTTTTATCTACTTTGCCATGGCGCAATTTTACCCAGATTATTTGCAATAAACTAGCCACAATCACCACTACAGTTGCTAGCATAATGGGTACTAAATCTGGCTTAACATTTACTGCAATGCCGAAAAAGCCTAATGTCTTACTAAGCACCAAACTGGCAGAAGCTGTTTTTTCGGCTATCTTTAATGTGATAAAAAATAAAATGACTGGAAACAAATCGAACAAAAATTTCATTACAACCTCATACTTATGTGCAACATATTGAGCAATTAAAAACCTGCACTGTAAGTTAAATGCATATTTTGTTATGATACATCAACGGATTAAACACTTGGCAACCTATTAAAACTTGTTTTAAACACCACGGATTCTATGTATTCAACGATTGATCTCCACAGCCATTCTACTATATCTGACGGTATTTTACCTGCGGTTGAGCTAATTGCGCATGCTGCAAGCCATGGCGTCAAAATTCTAGCATTAACAGATCATGATGATACACGCGGATTAGGCATTGCTCGTGCCACTGCAGAGCCATTGGGGTTGCAGCTTATTAATGGCGTAGAAATTTCTGTGACTTGGAAGCGCCGTACTTTACATATCGTTGGCCTTAAAATAGACCCTGATTACGCCCCATTAAAGCATGGTCTAGAGGCAATTAGGCTTGGTCGCCATACGCGTGCAGAACATATGGCAATAAGTTTATCTAAAACAGGTATTCACGGCAGCTTGGAAGGTGCATATCAATTTGCTAAAGAAGGCATTATTAGTCGTACACATTTTGCGCGGTTTTTAGTTGAAAAAGGTTATGCAAAAGATACTAAAAGTGTATTTAAAAAATACTTAGTCAAAGGCAAGCCTGGGTTTCATGAGCATGAATGGGCTAGTTTAGAGCAAGCGGTGACTTGGATTAAAGATAGCGGAGGTATTCCTGTCATTGCACACCCTGGCCGCTACGAGCTGGGGCGTACCAATATGTTGTTGCTCATTGAAGAATTTAGGGCGTTAGGCGGAAAAGCGCTTGAGGTTGTAACGGGAAGCCATACGCCGCCGATGTACCAAGAGTATGCCAAGTATGCCAAGATGTTTGGGCTGCTCGCATCACAGGGCTCGGATTATCATGGTAAAGGCTCCTCATATATGGAAATGGGTTATTTACCACCCTTACCAGTTGGCTGCATTCCAGTATGGCATGATTGGCCAGAGGCGAAAATATTGATTGAGAGCGGTCAATCGCCTATGGATGACATGACTTTGAACGCTTGTGCTAGCGCAATTGCAAGCCTAGGCAATACTGCAAGTAGTGGGGAGAATAGCGCAAATAGCTCAACCTCTAATATTTTAGAAAAAACAATCAAAAAGTTAGAAAGTTTCAATTGGCGCAATACTTTGTAATTCATCCAGATAACCCACAATCACGTTTAATTAATCAAGCGGTTGAAATTTTGCGCAATGGTGGGGTTGTCGCTTATCCTACTGACTCTAGTTATGCCCTAGGTTGCGCATTAGGACATAAAGACGCGCAAGATCGCATAAGGCGAATTCGCGGTGTGGATGATGAGCATTTATTCACGTTAATTTGTCGTAATTTAAGTGAGTTAGCTAACTACGCACAAGTTGATAACAGCCAGTTTCGCCTGTTAAAAGCCAATACCCCAGGGGCTTATACCTTTATTTTGAAGGCTTCAAGAGAAGTGCCCAAACGCTTGCAGCACCCCAAACGCAACGCAGTTGGTATTCGGGTACCACAACACACTGTCGCGCAAGCGATGCTAGAATCGCTAAATGAACCCATGCTTAGCATGACCTTGCATATTGAGGGCGATGATGAGTCAATGAATGTTGGCTGGGATATTCGCGAAAGGTTAGAGCACAGCGTAGATTGCGTGATAGATGCTGGTGCTTGTCAAGCTAAGCCATCCACCATTATTGATTTGACTGATGAGGTGCCCGTGCTCATTAGGCAAGGTGCTGGTGATGTTGCACCATTTGGCCTTTAGTCAGTACTCGGTAGCGGATTTCTAGCCAGCTTTTATTTTCAAGTCGGTTTTAAACAAGCCTAAGCCTCTTACTTATTTGTATAATAGCAATAATTCTTTTAAGGTTTTTCACACATTATGGCGGTTGAACGCGTTTTATCGGGCATGCGCCCAACAGGTAGTTTACATTTAGGGCATTACAACGGCGTACTTAAAAACTGGTTGCGCTTACAACATGAGCATGAATGTCTGTTTTTTGTTGCCGATTGGCACGCACTTACCACGCATTACGACACGCCAGAAGTCATTGAAGAAAGCGTTTGGGAAATGGTCATCGATTGGCTTGCCGCTGGCGTAGACCCTGCAAATGCCACTATTTTTATTCAGAGCCGTGTGCCAGAACACGCTGAGTTGCATACATTGCTGTCAATGATTACCCCCCTCAGCTGGTTAGAGCGTGTACCAACTTATAAAGACCAACAAGAAAAAATAGCCAGCAAAGATTTGTCTACATATGGTTTTTTAGGCTACCCATTATTACAAAGTGCAGATATTCTTATTTATAAAGCAACGCAAGTTCCTGTTGGTGAAGATCAAGTGCCGCATATCGAGTTTACGCGTGAAATCGCACGTCGATTTAATCATATCTATGGTAAAGAAAAAGGCTTTGAAGAGAAAGCTGAAGCTGCGATTAAAAAACTGGGTAATAAACGTGGCGCATTTTATGAAGAAATGCGTAGCGCCTATCAAACTAGTGGTGATGAAGAGGCGTTAGAGTCTGCCCGCGCCATGATTGAAGAACAACAAGGCATGAGTTTGGGTGATAAAGAGCGTTTGTTAGGCTATTTGGAAGGTGGTGGCAAAATTATTTTAGTCGAGCCAGAGCATAAGCTGACTCCAGCCTCAAAAATGCCAGGTTTAGATGGTCAGAAAATGTCTAAATCTTACAACAACACCATTTCACTGCGTGAGTCAGTTGATTCTGTTGCGAAAAAGGTCAAAACCATGCCAACAGATCCTGCGCGAATTCGTCGCACGGATCCAGGTGATCCCGCCAAATGCCCTGTATGGCAGCTTCATGAAATATATTCTAATGAGGCGACGCAGCAATGGGTACAAAACGGCTGTAAGACTGCAGGTATAGGCTGTATTGAGTGTAAAACACCACTGATTGAAAGTATTTTGACTGAGTTAAAACCAATTCAAGAGCGTGCTGCACAATACGCAGAAGATCCAACTTTAGTGAAAAGTATTGTCGCCGAAGGCTGTGAAAAAGCACGTAAACTAGCCCGTGAAACGATGCGTGATGTTCGTGATGTAATGGGCTTGAATTATAGCTAAGATGAATCACTGGCTTGCTATTGGCATTGCAATTATCGCAGAAGTGATTGCAACTACTTCACTAAAGGCATCAAAGGAATTTACTTTATTAATACCTTCAACTATTGTGGTCATTGGCTATGGGGTTGTTTTTATTTTATGACCATCAGCTTGCGCGTATTGCCTGTTGCCATTATGTATGCAATTTTGTGAGGCACGGGCATTATATTGGTATCACTGCTTATTGGTTGGTTTACAAACAAACGCTGGATAACCCAGCTATACTAGGTTTGGGTTTAATTATTGCGGGGGTTCTTGTGATTAACTTGTTCTCAACATCGGTTAACCATTAACATTAATGCAAACCGAACTACCACAGTCTAAACCATCGATGGAAGCGCGCATCCATGGCGAGTTACTAGCCCATTTACCTCAAGATTTATATATTCCACCTGATGCACTCGCCGTATACCTTGAAGCCTTTGAAGGGCCACTCGATTTACTCTTGTATTTAATCCGCAAACACAATTTGGATATTTTAAATATTCAGATGGCAGAATTAACTCGCCAATACATGCTGTACGTTGAGAGAATGCAAGCGATAAAGCTTGAGTTGGCTGGTGATTATTTGTTGATGTCTGCGATGCTCATCGAGATTAAATCACGGATGTTATTACCTAACCCCGCTGATGTTATATTCGAAGATGATCCACGCGCAGAATTGGTACGCCTCTTAGTAGAGTATGAGGCAATTAAGCTTGTAGCACAGCGTTTGGATGAGTTGCCGCAAGTTGGGCGAAATATTCTGGTTGCTGACGCACATTATCATCAAATTAGTATTGTTGCACCGCCAGAAGTTTCTTTAGACGATTTAATGGATGCATGGAAAAACGTACTTAAACGCGCTCGCCATTTTCAGCATCACCAAGTCGGACGCATGGAACTATCGGTACGTGAACACATGAGTATTATTTTGCGAAAACTACGCGATGCCTTGACTAATGGTGAAAGCTTGGTCGAGTTTTCACAATTATTTGATGTATTAAATGACGGCATACCTAAATTAGTGGTGTATTTTTTAGCCATATTAGAATTAACACGTGAGGGCTTGTTGCGTATTACTCAGCAAGCGGCTTTTTCACCCATTTATTTGCAAGTAGGTCATAGTGCGTAATGAATGAGCCCAAAAATATCGTAGAAATCAAGCTAATACTAGAAGCTGCACTATTAACGGCTGGTGAGCCATTATCGCTAGATGACCTGTTGCATTTATTTGCAGAACGTATGGAGCGTGCCACTTTACGTATGTTGCTCGATGAGCTGAAAGCAGATTGGGCGCCAGATTCGCAAAAGGCTACGATGGAACTGGTGCAAGTGGCAACGGGCTATCGCTTTCAAGCGCGTGAGAAATATGCACCGTTTCTTACGCGATTAAATCCAGAAAAACAGCAGAAATATTCACGCGCTACCATGGAAACATTGGCAATTATTGCCTATCGTCAGCCAGTTACGCGCGGTGATATTGAGGAGATTCGCGGTGTCGCGGTTAACCCAAATAGTATACGCCAACTACAAGAACGCGATTGGATAGATATTGTTGGACAACGTGATGTACCAGGTCGACCATCATTATATGCCACTACCAAACATTTTCTTGATGACCTAAATTTGCGCTCGCTTGGTGAGTTGCCTGCGATGGATGATTTTGTCCATCCAGAAATGCAGCTGGATTTCTAATCGTAAGTAATTACCCTTTTAAAATGTTGACGCCTCGCGTTTTCTATAGCTAATTCATTAAAAGTGGTAAAATTGCTTACTTAACATTGCCTTACCAAAGAATACACACATCATGGCTCGTCCCTTTAAGCAGCAGCGTGACCCGCAACGCGGCATCAAAACTCCAGTAAAACGTCCAACCACCAGTTTTACTAAGTTGGAGGCTGATCCTGATGCCCCAGCACAACCTACGCAGCGCTTGCATAAGCTGCTAGCTTTAGCCGGGTTAGGGTCGCGGCGTGATATGGAGGCGCTTGTAGGAAGTGGTCGTATTACTATTAATGGTGTAGTGGCTAGTATAGGCGCAGGCGTTTCGGCTAACGATGTGGTGCGTTTAGACAGTCGTCCAATACAACTGCCATTTGAAGCTGAGCTTGCTAAGGTCTTGATTTACCATAAACCTGAAGGTGAAATCGTCAGCCAGGACGACCCAGAAAAACGCGCGAGTGTGTTCGATAAGTTGCCACGGGTAAAAGGCGCAAAATGGATTGCCATTGGCCGCTTGGATATCAATACCTCAGGCTTATTATTATTTACCACCTCTGGCGAGCTAGCGAATCGTTTTATGCATCCACGCTATGAAGTCGAACGTGAATACGCCGTGCGTATTTTTGGCGAATTGACCGAAGGTCAAATACTGCAACTTAAAGAAGGTATTGAGCTAGAAGACGGACCAGCGAATTTTGACCATATTTCACCGCAAGGTGGTGAGGGTTCAAATCACTGGTATCAAGTAATTCTACGCGAAGGTAGAAACCGCGAAGTTCGTCGCTTATTTGAAGCATTTCAATTGCCCGTAAGCCGTTTGATGCGCGTGAGATTTGGTCCCGTTAATCTACCACCACGCATCAAACGCGGCATGATGATGGAGCTTGAGCCTAAGGAAGTGATTAATTTATTGGAATGGGCAGGTTTAGAAGCGCCTAAAGCACCATTACGTCAACGCAGCGCGCGTGAAATTGAAAAAGCTGCCGCACCATTTACGCCCAAATTAAGTAAACAAGCACAACAACGTTTATCCGGCGTTGAGGCTCAAGTAACAGAGCTTACTAGCTATGAACAGCGTAACGCACCTAAAGAAGTAGATGGTGAAACGCGGCGTGGTTTAAAAGAGAGCAGCGGAAGAGAAAATGATACGAGAGGAAGTGTGAGACGTGGCGCAGGCCCTAGTTTAGCTGAGCGCCTCACAGGAACTGAGCGCAAGCCGCGTGGCAGAAACTCAATAGATCGACATGCTTTTGAAAGACAAACTTCAGATATTGCAACGGCTGAAAGAGAATCTAAAACAGGTCGTGGCGCAGATGTTAGACCAAGAAAACCAGTTGGCCCTAAAAAGAATCCGAATAAGCGCATTAGGCAAGCAAGTGATATTGTGGATACACAACCTAAAGCAAAACGCTAATTAACATCGTTTTCGAGAAGGGCATCGCTCCTATGGGGAGCGTGACTAAATTTAGGGGCTGTAGTAGATTTGCTAAGACGATAAGCTAAAAGATCAACATCAAAAACCAAGCCCCTTTTTTGTAGGAGGCAGGTCTCGTGCCGAATAACATTTGAATGTTTACCTTTCACCGTTATATCTCCGGCTTAATTATCTGGTAACTAATATTTTTCTTACAGTCTAAGTAACTGATTCTTAGATAGTAAAAACACAAACTCATCACCCGAGCTTACTTCTAACCAGACAAACTGCACGTTTGGGTAAGCTTCTAATAAAGCTTCACGGTTGTGGCCGATCTCTACAATTAAAATACCATCATCATTTAAATGCTTAGCGGCTTGACGTAGAATTGTGTGTGTGTGATCTAAGCCATCGTAACCGCTGCCTAGCGCTAATTGAGGCTCGCGTTTATATTCTGCTGGCAATTGCGCCATGCTAGGGGCATCTACATATGGCGGGTTGCTGATTATTAAATCGTAAGTTTTACCTTTTAGCTCGGTAAACATATCGGATTTTAGCGCTGTAATTTGTTCTTCTAGCCCATAGTTATGAATGTTGATATTTGCGACATCAATCGCATCTGGCGATATATCAATGACATCAATCATGGCATTTGGAAAGCTTTTCGCCAACAAAATACCTAGGCAACCACTTCCAGTACAAATATCGGCTGCATTTTCTATCATTTCTGGATATTCAATCCAAGGGCTTAAACCGCTTTCTAAGAGCTCTGCAATGAAAGAGCGCGGTACTATGACGCGTTCATCTACATAGAATTTAAAACCTTGTAACCAAGCTTCATTCACCAAATAAGCTGTCGGTGTGTGCTCTGAAATGCGGCGCTCAATGAGATTAGCTAGATGTTGACGTTCACGCTCTGTAATTCGCGCATCTAAGAAGTTTTCTAGTGTCTCCATAGGCAAATGCAGTGCACTCATGATTAGCCAAACTGCTTCGTCATAGCTGTTGTCGGTACCGTGGCCATAAAAAATATCTGATGCCTCAAAGCGACTTACGCTAAAGCGCAGCCAATCGCGGATGGTATATAGTTCTTCGTTTAAGCTTGGGTAATCATTCATTTTTATGATTTCAAAGTATTGTTAAGCTTGATGATGCTTATTGACTATATTAGAAGCAGTTTTTCTAGCGTGATGCGATAAGTATCTTTTAGTGGCTCTATATCGGCTACTGCAACGCATTCGTTCAATTTATGAATGGTGGCATTTAATGGTCCAAACTCAATCACTTGCTTGCAAATATCGGCAATAAAGCGACCGTCAGATGTGCCGCCAGTGGTGGAAAGTTCTGGTGTTACGCCATAAGCTTGTTGGATTGCTGAGGTGATAGCTTCTACTAAATTACCTTGAGATGTTATGTAAGGTGGTGAGTATTCCCACTCTAAATCATATTCAAGCGCATGTTTATCTAAAATGGTAAGTGTGCGCGATTTTAAATTGGCCTCAGTACTGGCTGTACAAAACCTGAAATTGAATAAGATTTCCACCTCACCGGGCACAACGTTAGTAGCACCGGTACCGCCATTCATATTGCTGATTTGCCAACTGGTTGGTGGGAAGTATTCATTACCTGTATCCCACACGGTATCTACCATGTCTTTAATCGCAGGTGCGACCATGTGAATAGGGTTTTTGACTAAATGCGGATAAGCGATATGGCCTTGTACGCCTTTTACCGTTAGTTTGCCTGATAGTGAGCCACGACGACCATTTTTAATCATGTCACCCACTACTTTATTGCTGGTAGGTTCGCCCACGATACAGTAATCAATCAGTTCGCCGCGTGCTTTTAGTACTTCTACCACTTTGATTGTACCGTTAATAGCAATACCTTCTTCATCTGAGGTAATCAGTAAACCTATAGAGCCTGCATGGTCTGGATGTAGGTCAATGAAATCCTCAATTGCAGTGATAAAAGCCGCGCATGAAGTTTTCATATCTGCTGCACCGCGTGCGTAAAGTATGCCATCTTTAATCGTAGGTTCAAATGGTGGGGTATGCCACTTTTCTAGCGGGCCTGTTGGCACGACATCAGTATGGCCTGCAAAAACCAATAATGGACTTGCGCTGCCACGGCGTGCATAAAAGTTATCAACATCACCAAAGCGCATTCGCTCAATTTTGAAACCTAGCGGTTCTAGGCGTGAAATCATCAACTCTTGGCAACCAGCATCTAACGGGGTGTTGGATTGACGACTTAATAGGTCAATAGCTAGGTCTAATGTTTTGGTTGTAGTCATTGGGCTATACTCATTTAATCAATAGTTTTTGGTAACTGGATTCATCAAAACCTAAGCTAATCACTTGATTGTCATTCACTAAAATAGGGCGCTTAATGACCGAGGTTTTATCTTGCATTAATGCGATAGCAGATTTGTTATCAACAACTAAAGCTTTAGCCTTATCGCTTAAACTACGCCAAGTAAGGCCTGCGCGATTTATTAGTTTCTCATGCGGAATTTGTGAAAGCCATTCAGCCAAGGTTAAGCTGTCAATGCCGATTTTTTTGAAATCATAAAATTCATAGGCAATATTGTTGGTCGCAAGCCAATCACGCGCTTTTTTTACTGTATTACAATTGGGAATTCCGTATAGTTTCATCTACTTACAAGTCAAAAACGAGCCTTATGGTTGGTAACTAAATAATAGATATATTCTAACAGTAGCAAGACTAATGCGCTAATAGAGGTTTGAAAGTGAATTGTTGTGAATTACTGTGAGTTATTTAAGGTTTTTAGATAGTCTTTAACAAATAAAGTATCGTCTGTTAAAAAGCCAGAGTTTAGTTTGCGTATCATTTCAATGAGTTTAATTTCTGTAAGCGGCCTAGAGAATAAATAACCTTGCATTTGATTACAACCCAAAGCAGCCAATGTTTTGCGTTGATTTTCTGTCTCTACACCCTCAGCTGTTACGCTGAGCTGTAGTGCGTGCGCCAGCTTAATGACAGCCTCTACAATGGCATAACTTTCCTGATTATTGCCTACGTCCATAGTGAAATCTTTATCTAACTTAAGCTCATTAATTTCTAGATTTTTTAAATAAGCTAAATTAAATGGGCTGGCACCAAAGTTATCGATGGCTACTTTGATGTGTGAGTTTCTAAAACTGGAGAATACGGTATTGAGTAAGACGGGATTTTTAAGCGCAATAGACTCACTAATTTCGAACACGATGCTGGTACTTGGCAACTCAAAGCGATCTAACACGGCTTTAATATCGTCAGATAAGTTTGGGTTACGTAATTGCTGGGCAGATAAATTAACTGAAATGCTCATGTCTATACCATGCTGTCGCATGCGGTGCAAAATGCGGCAAGTTTCATCTATTACCCAGCTACCTATTTGTGCAATTAACCCAAAACGTTCGGCTTCCTCTATAAAAGAATACGGCAGCATGACGCCTTTACTTGGGTGCTCCCAGCGTACCAGCGCTTCTGCACCTACCGGTATTTGCGTAACACTATCTATTTTGAGTTGAAACTGTAGTTTGAACTCGTCATTTGCTAATGCATTTTTAAGATCTTTTTGCATTTCTAGCATATTGTCAGAAGCCAACTCAATCGTCGTATCAAAAAATCTAAATCTATTTTTACCTTCAGCCTTGGCTCGGTACATGGCAGCGTCAGCACAGGATATTAGCTGATCTAAATCACCGTCCTTAGGGTGCATTGCAACGCCAACAGAGGCTGAAATAAACAATTGATGATCATTAATTAAAAATGGCTCGTTAATTGAATGCACAATACGTTCTAAAATTGGCACAATATCTTCGCTGGATTTAATGTTTTCAATCAATGCGATGAATTCATCGCCACCAGTACGCGTGACCACATCGCAGTTTCGTACTGCGGTATTGAGTCTATTAGCCACTTGCACTAATAGATCATCACCCGTTGAATGGCCATAGTTGTCGTTAATTGGCTTAAAGTTATCTAAATCGATAAATGCAATAGCCATCTTTGAATCAGTCCGCTGACAGCGCCTTATTCCAGCTTCTAAATTTTGCTGCAGCGCGCGACGGTTAGGAAGTTTGGTGAGTGAATCTATCATCGCTAATTTACTTAGCTCATAATGATTTAGTTCTTTTAGTCGATTAAATCTAAAGCTGCCATCATCTAATTTGTCGTAAAAAATAGCAATTATAAAAATAATGCAAAATATAAAAATACAGCATAGTGCGATAGTAATAGCTAATAATACGTTGTTTGATAATAAAGAGTTTAAGCTGGTTGCACGGTTGCTAATTTCAACATTTGAGTTATACGCTGCGTGTACACCAGTGGTACAGACCCCAGCAAATATCGAAAATACTACTTTCATCACTAATACTTTTCCGCCTACATAGTTCTTAAGCCAAAATAACGCAATTAAGTACAGTGCAGCAAATACGCTGGTGATTAATAATGCAAACAAGCTCATGCCAGTATTAAAACTGACCGCTGGATATAACTCCAAATCTGTAACGCTAAAGTAATAGATTGCACAGCCACAAACCCCACATAGGCTACTTGCACTAACTAGCGTAATGGCGGGTAAAGTTTTTTGGCTGGGAATATAAACGGCGACAAATCCAATGACAATTGCAAATAACCAAGTAAGCGATAAGTCGTACGGCGAGTAATTTAAATTAATATAACGGATAGGTGGGAACGCTAAGAGATCTAAAAAGTGCATGCCCATTAGCGACGAACCTACGAATAGTGCACAAATTTGAAATAAGCGATTTTTAATATAATTATCGCCAGTAAATAGTCGTTTAATAATTTCTATATTAATCAATATAGAAACGCTAGACACTAAGAGTGCTAATGCAATTAATGTGAAATTGTTATTCGCTTGTATCATTATGATGATGCTAAACGCCCTTATTATTATTTAATAATATACTTATTAGTATAGTTTGCAAAATATATGCCATTTAGACATTATTTATAGAAACAGGCTTAAGACTGGCTATTTAATTATGATTAAGCGTTTTTTTAAAAGTATGATTAATCTTAAAAATAATCAATAAGGCTGGCGTTATACACATTGGTGTTGAAAAAATGACAATTTATTAATTTATTTTTTTGTTTAAAGTAATGATTTTTAACCATTTTTGCTCTTCAACCTTCAAACTGCAGTGCAATATCGAGCAATAAATGTGTTTTATATTTAGCTAGCCTAAAGTTAACAATAAAAAAACCAGTCTATGATTAAATCAGAAACTGGTTTTTTACTTTAAATTTAATAAGACAGCGACTAAATATATCATTTTAAAAAGATTGCTACCTAGCGAACTCGAATATTAGTTCATGTTAAATGCCGCGTAGTAGTTCGTTAATACCTACTTTACCTAATGTTTTTGCATCTACTTTTTTAACAATTACTGCGCAATATAAGCTGTAGCTAAGATCTTTTGATGGCAAGTTGCCTGCAACCACAACTGAACCTGCTGGTACGCGACCGTAAAATACTTCACCTGTTTCGCGATCGTAAATTTTAGTGCTTTGACCAATGTACACGCCCATAGAGATCACACAGTTATCTTCAACCACTACGCCTTCTACTACTTCAGAGCGTGCGCCAATAAAGCAGTTATCGCCGATAATGGTTGGGCCAGCCTGAACTGGCTCTAGTACACCGCCAATACCCACGCCGCCAGATAAATGCACGTTTTTGCCAATTTGTGCACATGAACCAACCGTTGCCCAAGTATCCACCATGCTACCTTCGTCCACATAAGCGCCAATGTTGACATATGAAGGCATGAGCACGGCATTTTTACCGATAAATGAACCGCGACGCACAATCGCGTTTGGCACCACGCGGAAACCACCTACTTTAAAGTCTTCTGCTGTGTAATCAGCAAATTTAGGCTGCACTTTATCAAAATATTGAGTGCATCCGCCATCCATTAAATAGTTGTCTTCTAAACGGAATGATAACAATACGGCTTTTTTAAGCCATTGATGTGTCTCCCATTGCTGAGTATCACCAACGCGAGTAGCAACACGTAGTTTTCCGCTATCTAAATCAGCGATAACGCTAAATACAGCCTCTTTAACTTCCTTGCTTGCATTAGTTGGGTTAATATTTGCGCGGTCTTCAAATGCGGCTTCAATGATTTGTTGTAGTTGACTCATGTTCTTAGGTGTTTCCAAAATGAAAAAAAGGGTAAAAAAGCGAAGACGCTATTTTACCCTAATCTTTTGTAAATCAAGAACTAGTCTTTATTTTCCAGCTTTAGCAGCAAGGTAGAAAGGGCGTACTTTAGGCGCTATTGCCTGCAGATTTTGGATACGTGTTCCGTCCGCTGGGTGAGTACTTAAAAACTCAGGTGGCTTTGAGCCACCTAATGCCGCCATTTTTTGCCACAGAGTCACTGCGGCGTCTGGGTTGTAACCAGCACGTGCGGCTAGTTCTAAACCCATTTCATCAGCTTCATTTTCCGCAGTACGGCTATTGGGTAATGTTAAGGCAACGGCAGCAACCGAGCCACCTAAAGCAAGAGTAGTTGCGGCATTGTCAGCATTATTTGTGGCAACGCCAATCACAGCCGCAAGCCCTAACAAGCCATATTGTTGGGCTTTAGTACGTGACATTTGCTCGCGGACATGTTCGCGTAGCGCATGCGACATTTCATGACCCATTACTGCAGCTAGTTCATCATCCGTTGGTTTGATTTGGTCAATTAAGCCTGTGTAGACCATAATTTTTCCCCCAGCCATGCAATAAGCATTTACTTCTTTACTTTCTTGCACGTTGACTTCCCAGTTCCATTTAAGTGCATCTTGTCTAAACACTCCAACCTGAGCAATCAGTCGCTTTGCAATAGCTCGTACACGTTGCGTTTCTTTACTATCAGTATTGAGTAATTTTTTAGACTCCGCTTCTTTAATGGTTTGTTGATATGCAAGTGCAGATTCCTTTTCCGCTTCTTTTTCTGAAACTAACCCTACATACTGTTTGCGATCTACACCTACAGCGCCTGATTGTGTGGTGCTGGTTGTGGCGCATCCACTGAGTTGTAAGCTAGTTATAGCAAGTAAAACGATGAGTATTTTTTTCATTTTTTAACTCCAAATTTAACAATATTAACCACTTAAAAACTGGCTATTTAAAAAAGTAACTATTTAAAAAGTAACCTGCGCACCCAATTCAACCACACGGTTAGGCGGTAGTTTAAATTGGTTAGTAATGGTTTCTGCACTGCGGAAAAGCCCAGTAAAAATCTTTTTACGCCAGTAGGGCATTTCTCCATTATTTGCCAAAATCAGACTTTCTTTACCGATAAAGAACGAGGTATCCATGGTATCGAGTGCTAGACCTTCATTAATACAAGCAGCTAGGTCGCGCGGTAAATCAGGCTCATCTTTAAAACCGTAACGCACAGTGATGCGATAGAACTCATGCGGTAATTTTTCTATTTCAATACGCTCTTCGGCCGACGAGTTTGGATAATCTAAAAATTTAACCGTTAAAATAACTACTTTTTCATGGAGTACTTTGTTATGTTTTAGGTTATGCAACATGGCGTGTGGCACACCATCTGGGTTAGGTGTCATGAACAACGCCGTGCCTGGCACACGCGCCGGTGGATGTGCGCCTATGGCTTCAATAAATGGCTCTAACGACATAGATTCTGATTTTAAGATTTTAAATAATAGAGTGCGACCAGTTTTCCATGAGGTCATGAGCGTAAAAATTACCATGCCAATGAGTAGTGGTACCCACCCACCATCCGGTATTTTGAGTACATTCGCACCAAAAAAGGCTAAATCGATGGTTAAAAATATCGTGATGGCTAAACCAACTTTTAACTTACTCCAGCCCCACATGTTGTAAAAAACAACGCCAGCTAAAATTGTAGTAATGACCATATTACCTGTCACTGCAATGCCATAAGCCGCCGCCAAGTTTCCAGATGACCTGAAGCCAAGTACTAAAATGAGTACGCCTATCATCAGTATCCAATTGACACGCGGCAGGTAAATTTGTCCTTCATGGCTGTCGGAGGTATGCTCAATATGCATACGTGGCAAATAACCCAACTGCAAGGCTTGGCGAGATAGTGAAAAGGCGCCTGAAATGACTGCTTGCGAGGCGATAACTGCTGCCATAGTGGCTAAAATAATCAAAGGATATAAAGCCCATGCGGGTGCCATCAAGTAGAACGGATTTTTAATAGCTTCTGGATTAGCCAAAATAAGCGCGCCCTGGCCAAAATAGTTAAGCACTAGCGAGGGTAAAACAAAAGCAAACCATACTAAATGGATCGGTTTTCGACCAAAATGCCCCATATCTGCATAAAGGGCTTCTGCACCTGTAAACGCTAAAACAACCGCGCCAAGTGCCACAAAACCTAGCCAACCATTTGCCATAAAAAACTTGAATCCATAAATTGGATTAAGTGCATTTAAAACCGCAGGATTATCAGCGATATGGATGGCGCCTAAAATACCAAGTACACTAAACCATAACAACATGACAGGGCCAAAAAAAGCACCAACGACAGCGGTGCCTTTACTTTGTACCCAAAACAAGCTCAAAATCACAAAAATGGAAATGGGTAAAATATAATGATTGAAGCCGCTGGCAGCCACTTCTAAACCCTCTACCGCACCTAGTACCGATACTGCTGGAGTAATCATGCCATCTGCATAAAACATACAAGCGCCTAAAATGCCAAAGGTCATAATCAGTCCTTGTTTGCGTGGATGATTAGCTACACTGCGGCTTGCTAAAGCTAACAACGCCATAATGCCGCCTTCCCCACGGTTATCGGCACGCATAATAAACGCGACGTATTTCACTGATACAATCATGATTAAGCCCCACACAATCAGCGATAAAATGCCGTAAACATTGGCTTCTGTAAGAGGAACTGGGTGGTGACCTGCTGAAAAAACTTCCTTCATTGTATATAAAGGACTAGTGCCAATATCACCAAATACCACACCCAGCGCAGTGAGCGCCATAGATGGAAGAGCAACATGCTTGACCACATTTGTTGGAGTTTCAACTTCTGGTGCTATTGGAATATTCATTAATATTTGATTGCAATTAAACAGAGTAGCTATTATCAGCCATGTATTGGCTTCAATCAACCAATACCAAGCAATAGTCGTTTTTAGACAACATCTAAAATAATCATTTAAAATAAATCGGGCTGCCTGCTATTTTTTGCTACTGGCATGATTTGGGCATTTGCTTCACCTTTAGAAAAAGTGATTTTAACAATTTCATTTTTGGCTAAACGTGCGCTGTCTGTAACAAGCTCGCCTTTAACCGACTGTACAAAAGCATAACCACGCTCTAACACTGCATGCGGATTGAGTTGCTTCAAGCTATTACTCAGACTTAGAACATACTGTTGTTGAGTTTGTAATTGCTGACTAAAGGCGCTACTGAGCCTCATGTGTAGTTGAGTAACTTGATTGGCCTGCTGCTTCACTTGTTGCATTGGTGATAACAAACGTCGCGCCAAATAATCTAAAGTTTGAGCGCGTTGATTAATAGCATCATTTATTTGTTTGGACAGTCGTTGCTGCAAGCTGGTGAGCTGATACAACATCGATTGGCGATCTGGTGTTGCAAGCTCCGCTGCCGCCGTTGGGGTAGGGGCCCGGGCATCTGCGACAAAATCGGCTATCGTAAAATCGGTTTCATGGCCTACACCGCTAATTGTCGGAATTTTACAATTGGCAATAGCACGCGCGACAATTTCTTCGTTAAATTGCCATAAATCTTCAATGCTACCACCGCCACGACACACAATCAGCACATCACATTCCGCACGCTGGCTGGCTTTATTAATTGCAATTGCAATTAAAGTGTCAGCTCCTTTACCTTGAACTGGGGTGGGGTAAATCACTACGGATATGCTAGGCATACGGCGTTTTAAGGTGGAGAGTACATCGCGTAAAGCCGCTGCATTTGGTGAAGTTACAATGCCAATTTGTCGTGGATGTATAGGAATTGGTTTTTTTAAACGACTATCAAATAAGCCTTCAAGCTGTAATTTTGCTTTAAGTAGCTCGAAGGCTTCGAATAAAGTGCCCAGACCAGCACGTTGTAAAAATTCAATTGTGAGTTGAAAATCACCACGTGCTTCATACAATGTGACAGTTGCACGCGCCTCTACTTTATCGCCTTCTTTAGGAATCCAACCGAGATAACTGTTACGACCTTTAAACATAATGCAACGTGCTTGGGCGCCGCCATCTTTTAGTGAAAAATACCAATGTCCAGAAGCCGCACGGGTGAGATTGGATATTTCACCACTTACCCAAAATAGCGGAAAGCTGCGTTCCAACACATCGCGTGCTAAACGATTAAGCTCGCTCACTGTCAGTATAATGGGTGGCGTAGCGGCGATTTGATTTTCTTCCATAAGCGCTATTATCTATTACAATTATCAAAGTTGTCATTCAGCATGAGTCAGGATTTAGTATTTTGAGAGAAAGTTTATGATTAATCGATTTTTAAGCGGCCGTACAGGTTATTTTTTAGGTTTTTTAGCCAGCTTTGGTTTAGTTGGATTAGCCTTAGTTATACAGACGAAATATAACCTAGAACCTTGTCCTTTGTGCATTTCACAGCGTATGGTGTTTATGGGCGTGGGTTTGTTATTTTTGATTGCCTGTATTGTGAATCCAACTATTTTATGGCGAAAAATATCTGCCGCTTTGCAAGTGGCCGCCGCATTGGGTGGCGCAGGTGTGGCTATTCGTCATTGGTATTTACAAGCACATAAAGAGGAAATTATCGCTGATTGCGGTGTAGGTTTTGACTACATGTTTGAAAACTTTCCGCTAAGAAAAGCCTTTAGCTTGGTGTTTAAAGGTACTGGTGATTGCGCAGCCATTGATTGGAAGTTGTTAGGATTAACCCTGCCGCAGTTAGCTTTAATCGCCTTTGTTGGTTTGGGTATTTATGCCATTTATTTGGCCAGATTAAATAAATAAATAAAAAATAAATAGAAAAAAAATTTATGTATAAAACATTAGATAGTTTTGTTGGTAATACGCCATTAGTTAAATTACAACGATTGGCTGGGAAAACCAGCAATACGATTTTGCTTAAATTAGAAGGTAATAATCCTGCAGGATCAGTGAAAGACCGCCCAGCGTATAGCATGATTATTCGTGCTGAAGCGCGTGGTGACATTAAACCTGGCGATACACTGATTGAGGCCACCAGTGGTAATACAGGCATTGCTTTAGCAATGGTGGCGGCTATGCGTGGCTATAAAATGGTATTGGTTATGCCAGAAAATCAAAGTATAGAGCGTCGTCAAAGCATGAAAGCCTACGGTGCTGAGCTGGTATTAACGCCGAAAGATGGCAGTATGGAACTGGCGCGCGATGTGGCAATGAAGTTGCAGCTTGAGGGTGAGGGTATTGTGCTGGATCAGTTTGGTAATGAGGATAATCCGCTTGCACATTATGAAGGTACAGGCCCTGAAATATGGCGTGATACAGATGGAAAAGTCACCCATTTTGTTGCAAGTATGGGGACTACTGGCACGATTATGGGGACTTCACGTTATTTAAAAGAGCAGAATCGTAATATCCAAATTATTGGTGTTCAGCCTGAAGAGGGTGCGCAAATCCCAGGAATTCGCAAATGGCCAGAAGCATATATGCCGAAGATTTTTGATGCTAAACGCGTCGATGAGCTAATTTATGTAAGCCAAAAACATGCGGAGAATTTCACCCGTAAACTAGCGACTGAAGAAGGGATTTTTGCTGGAATTTCATCTGGCGGTGGCTTATATGCGGCTTTGGAGTTATCTAAGCGAGTAGAAAATGCAGTGATTGTGAGCATTGTGTGCGATCGAGGTGATCGATATTTATCTACAGGTGTTTTCCCTGATTAATGACTCGTTGCCACTAAATGCAAAATTTAGTCCGCATCTTATTTGTTGTTCTCGGATTTTTTTCACAGCAAGTTTATGCCATTAGCACGATTCAAATTCAAGTGGGCGATATCGACGCACCTGCAGGAAAGCTAAAAGATGCATTTTTTCAGGTCGACTTAAAAGGCGCACAGCCTAATCTGCAATTAAAGGCAGAAGTTAAGCCTACCAACTCCATCGATTTTTTAAAGTTTGATTTGCATTGTGGTCGATTTGGCACAGATAAAATAGGCCAAGTCGATTGCGAAAATGGCTTGTTTACATCTAAACAAATCAAAGCACCGTTCAATATACATTTCGTGAGTTACCCCAATGATTTTGCTATGGATATTGATTTTAATGATGCCAGCTTCAGTGATGACTCCGGTTTGCATGCAGGAGAAAAACTCACTGGGCAAATCAAATTGTCTGCCAAAAATAAGGGTGAACAATGGCAATGGAACGGCTTAATTAGCTGGAACAAAGGCGAGCTGTTTTGGCAGCCTTTTTACTTTGGCAAAGCAGGTAATACATTTGAAATTAACGGCACATTTCAGCAGCCTATGCTCAATATCACCAAAGCCAGCCTGCTGGTGAACGAGGTGGGTGAAATGTCGGCCAGTTCGCGCATTAATGTTAAAACTAAAGCAATTGAGGACATTCATGTTTCTGCGCAAAATGTTGATTTTGCTGGACTTTACTCCATATTTTTAAAGCCATTGGCTGAGAAATCAGTATTTGGTAGTATGGAAGTGAGCGGGAAAGCTGACTGGCAGTTTGATATTAAAAACCTACATCCTACTAGCTTTGAACTCAATTTACGTGATGCCAATATTGAAGATACCACCGGAAAATTCTCCTTTAAACATCTTAATGCGCATTTGCCTTGGGATTATGACGAGATTAAAACGATTAACCTCAATTATAAAAGTGGCTATCTGTTAAAGATACCGTTAGGGGCTACCAATCTACAAGCGGAAGTTAATCGATTTTCTTTAGTGACACCTAAAATGACCTTGCCAATTTTAGATGGCGCGCTCAATTTAGAGGATGTCTCTGCCGCACGTTTAGCTGATAATTGGGTATGGCATTTACGCATGACTATTAATCCTATCACCATGAACGAGTTTAGTAAGTCGCTAGGTTGGCCGACTATGCAAGGCAGAATTTCAGGGGCAGTGCCGCTAGTCACGTATGCTAATAAACAACTCAATATGGATGGTGCCATGACGTTTAGTGTATTTCGTGGCACTATCAGTATGAATAATCTAAAAATTGATGACCCATTAGGTGTGGTGCCAAGACTTTACGCCGATTTAAGTATGCGTAATTTAGATTTGGGTGATTTAACACGTACCTTTAGCTTTGGTGCGATTGAAGGTAAGTTAGATGGTGATGTAAACAACATGACGCTAGAAAATTGGAAGCCTGTCAATCTGGATGCCAATATTCATACCAGTACTGGAGCAGCTAACGAAAAGCAACTTAAAAAAATCTCCCAACGCGCGGTAGAAAATATTACAGCTTTAGGTGGCGAAGGAACAGCTGCTGCTTTACAACGAACGTTTTTACGGTTTTTTAAGGATTTTAATTACGAAAAAATTGGTTTGAGTTGTAAACTAAGAAAATATATTTGCGAAATGGGCGGGGTTGAGTCAACGCCAACAGGCTATATAATCGTTAAAGGCCAGGGTATACCCTCAGTCAATGTCAACGGCTATACACAACGTGTGAACTTAACGGATTTACTGGGTAGAATAAAGCGTATCACCGATAGCAATACCAAAGTTATCGTCGAGTAGTGGAGAGCTATTAGTTGAAAACACGTGAAGGAAGAATGAATGAACATCAGCATTAGCAGGCTCAGCTTAAAGACAACCAAGTTCGTAGCAGTCACGTTAGTAACTATATCGCTGGTATCGGCTTGCGTCACTATTAATATTTACTTTCCAGCTGCTGCTGCCGAAAAAGCCGCCGATAAAATTATTGATGATGTGTGGCAATTAAGCCCAACTGGCAAACCTACGGGAAAAACGGAGCCGCCAAATAAATAGCACTCGGCAATATAAAAGTAATGATTAAGTAACAATTAAAGGAAGCATAATGAAAAATTGGATGATAGCTTGTGCCTTGCTAATGGTCACTATATTCACATCGCCACTGGTCAGTGCAGCGCCAGATTTAGAAGTTAACACACCCGCAATTTCTGCAATTAAAAATAGTATGCAGGCGCGGCATACCAGTCTTGCACCACATTATGCTAGCGGTGCGATTGGATTAACCAATAATGGTCTAATTGCGATGCACGATGCAACAGCTGTGCCTTTAAAAGACAGACAAAATATCAATGTGGTAGTCGCGGCAGAAAATGCTGACCGTAACGCCTTATATAAAGAAATTGCTAATGGCAATGGCCACCCAGAGTGGGAAGGTGGCATTCGAGATGCTTTTGCTGGCCGCTGGATAGAAAAAGCCCAATCTGGCTGGTGGTATCAAGATGCTAGCGGCTGGAATAGAAAATAGCCAAATAAAATATTTGAACAAGCAAAATAGATTACTAATGACACCTACTTTAATTTTTGATATTGAGACTATTCCCGATACGGATGGCCTTAAAACTTTATATGATCTACCTGTCGAAACGAGTGCGACTGATGTGGCGAACATTGCGTTTCATCAGCGCCGTATCAAAAACGGCACAGAATTTTTGCCTTTGCATCAGCATAAAGTGGTCGCAATTTCATGCAGTTTGCGTGAGGGTAGTAGTTTCAAAGTATGGACATTAGGTGATGCGGGTTCATCTGAGTCTGAAATTATTCAACGTTTTTTTGATGGTATAGAAAAATACACACCAAATGTTGTTTCATGGAATGGTGGCGGTTTTGATTTGCCTGTATTGCACTACCGCGGGCTGATTCATGGCGTACAAGCGCCGCGTTATTGGGATATGGGTGAAGATGACCGTGAGTTTAAATGGAATAATTATATTAGCCGCTACCACGCGCGCCATTTAGATTTGATGGATTTAATGGCAATGTACAACGCTCGCGCCAATGCGCCATTAGATGATATTGCCAAATTGTGCGGCTTTCCCGGCAAGCTTGGTATGGATGGCAGTAAAGTTTGGGACGCGTACCAAGCAGGTAAAATCGAAGAAATTCGTGATTACTGTGAGACGGATGTTGCTAACACTTATTTAGTATTTTTACGCTTTCAACTCATGCGTGGCGCGCTAAATGCAGAGTCTTACGCAAGTGAAATTGCCTTAGTGCGTGAAACGCTAGGCGGCTACAACGGCAGGCATTGGGCAGAATTTTTAGCTGCTTGGGCTTAAGTAGGTTGATCAAATAGTTTAAGTTTTATTCTGATATTTCAAGTTTAATACTTTTATTATTTTCATTTGAGACCTTTGCACGAGCCACCAACATTGAAGCAAGCTCACCTTTGAAATGAGATAATAGAGACTGTGTAATTTAGCTGAGAACCACCATCATGGCTTGGAAGAATCTAAAGCAAATAAGTTTAGCCGACGCATTATTAGTGGAGCATGCGGCACTAAGAGAACTAGATGATGTGCATGCACTACTATACTGGTCAAAGCTTCAAGCGCATTTAGTCAGTATTCACAAGAAGACCAGTGGCGAAAAGGCTTGGCCGCCACTAATGATGTTCAAAGCGTTACTGTTGCAGTCATGGTACCAGCTCTCCGATCCACAACTGGAAAAGCAATTGGCACGTGATTGACTGTTTCGCCGTTTTGTTGGCTTAGGCTTAGACCAAAGTGTTCCTGACCATAGCACGCTGTGGCGCTTCCGCCAGAAGTTAGCGGATGGTGTATGGGATACGCTGTTACAGGAAATCAATGTGCAGTTGAGTAGTCAGCAACTGTAGATCAAGGCCGGAGAAATTAGCATCATAGATGCTAGCGTAATTCAAGCTAAACAGAATCGCCCGAATAAAGGGGTGGATGGCAATAGCACACAAGATCAAGAAGCCGGTTATCACGTTAAGGCGAGTTCAGACGGCAAGCAAAAGACCACGTATGGATACAAGGCACATATTGCAGTAGAAGAAAATGGCTTCATCAAGACTAGTGTGTTTACGGCAGGCAATATTCATGACTCAAAGTGTTTGGTGCCTTTATTAGCAGGTATAGAGTCTGCGGTCTATGCAGACAGTGCCTATAAGAGCGAGAAGCATGATGCGCTGCTCGCAGCACGCGGCAGTAAACATTGTATTCTGGAAAGAGCCTATCGCAATAAGCCACTGACGGATGCGCAAAAGCAACGCAATCGACAACACTCAGGCATACGCAGTATGGTTGAGCGGGTATTGGGTG
>JACMMS010000116.1 GCA_014378915.1 Methylophilaceae bacterium | reverse complement strand
GCTGGTCATACAGCGTTACAACCCTATAAGCCTAGGCCGCATGTTGCTCAAGCAATATATGCGAACTTTAGTGAAGTAAAGGTGCAATCATTACCAAAACGCGCCTTAGAAATTGCTGCTGCTGGTGGCCATAGTGTGTTGATGAGTGGTCCTCCACGTAAAGCAAAAAGTATGCTGGCAGCACGTTTTTCAGGTATTTTGCCAGCCATGAGCGACTGAAGCATTGGAGTCTGCTGCTTTGCAATCGTTAAATGCTGCTCAAAAAGTAGAAAATTGGATGCGCAGACCTTACTGCGCGCCACATCATATTGCTTCTGGTGTAGCCTTAGTCAGCGGCGGCGGGATTCCACGACCCAGTGAAATAAGTTTGGCGCATAACGGCATGTTATTCCTTGACGAATTGCCAGAATTTGATCGTAAAGTGTTAAAAGTGTTGCGTGAACCCTTGGAAAGTGACATAACACAATTTCACGCGCGGCACGTCAAGCAGATTTTCCTACATAATTTCAATTGATTGCGGCAATGAATCCTTGTCCATGCGGCTATTTGGGGTATCACAATAATAAATGTCGTTGCACGCCTGACTAGGTGTCACGCTATCGTGGCAAAATCTCTGGTCCATTGCTAGACCGTATAGATTTGCATATCGAAGTACGAGCACTTGAAGAGTATGAAGTCATAAAATCGAGTGACGGCGAATCATCAGAAATAATTAGGACACGTGTGGAAGCTGCACGTATCTTACAAATACAGCGTCAGAGTAAGCCTAATAATGCACTTAGCACCAAAGAAATTGAGCAGTTTTGTGTGGCAGATGAAGCAGGGGTTACCTTGCTAAAAGCCGCCATTTCAAAGCTGAATTTATCTGCACGTGCTTATCATCGTATTTTGAAAGTCGCATGCACTATTGCCGATTTAGCTCAAAGTATTGATATTAAACCGCTCCATATTGCCGAGGCTGTGCAATATCGACGCTATAATGTTTAAGTTAGGATGTTTAGTTACTCCCATTCTAAAGCTGGATAAAGCGTATTAACGTTCCGACGATTAGCAATATCAAACAATAGCCATTTATCTTTTTCAATAGCAGCGGCAGTGTCCATGGTTTTTTCTAATCCAGCACCAGATTTAATGCCAGCTCGTATATCGATCAGTAAAGCATTTAAGTAACGTTGCTCATTATTAAACGCGGTTAACCCATCGGTCGTTGTACTGCCATGGCCGGGCACTACTGTTTTAGCTTGGTAGGTTTTGAGTTTGTCTATAGCCGCAATTAATCCTGTAATATCGCCTTCCAATACAGGCGTGCGGTCTATAAATAATAAATCACCAGTGAATAAAGTACTAGTTTTGTTATCCATTACAGAAACATCGGTATTGGTATGTGCGTTTGGGTAAGCGGTTAAATGTAGCGTCCTATCCCCCAAGTTGATATCTAATGTGTCTTTGACGACCAGGCTTGGTGTAACAGTTTCACTGCCTTTAGCATCATCACCTAAATATTTCAGATTCAATTTATCATAAGCTTCTTTGCGTAGTTGCATGGCTTTGACTAACTTTTCATGTCCGATAAAAACCGCTTTATCTTGTACAAAAGCTTCATTACCAAAAATGTGATCGGGGTGAACGTGTGTATTAATAACATATAAAATCGGTAGTGGCGTTTCTTTGCGAATGGCTTCACGTAGTTCATTACCTACTTTTAAACTACCACCAGTGTCAATGACAGCAACTCCTTTGCTGCCAATAATAAAACTGATATTGCATATATCGCCTTGGTAGCCAATGTCAATATCTAGATGTGCACCGTGATGCACGTAAATACCATTTCCTAAGCGCTCAATTTTGAAGTTATCTGATGCTTCAGTCTGTGCATGTGCGCTCATATCAGCACATGCAGAACCTAATATTAGCAATAGACCGCCTAAAACAGATAACATTTTATTTTGCATAGCTTTACTTTTCCTCACGCTACCTAGTACTTACGTAATTGATTACAATACTAACCAGTATAACTCTATACCGTATTGCTATATTTATGTGTGACCATGAGCACACAAACGATGAGGATTAATAATGAGCATAACCCGCTACACTAAAACTGCTGTTGTTTTGCACTGGTTAATTGCAATTAGTATATTTGCTATGTTTGCATTGGGTTGGTTTATGACAGATATTCCCAAAGAAGCCGCCAAACAGACCTCTTTTGATCTATTTAATTGGGGTGTCTACACATGGCCAGTTGCAGAAGCAGTATCCCCAAGAAACTTCTACTACAATCTGCATAAATCCATCGGCATTACGATTATTGCACTTGTTCTAATTCGAGTGTTATGGCGCATTACGCATAAACCACCGGCACCACTAATAAGCTATAAAGTATGGGAGCGTAAATTAGCCGCCGGCGCACATCATTTACTCTACGCTTTAATGATTGCATTACCAGCAACTGGTCTGATTATGTCGGTCAGCGGAAAGTTTGGCGTGAAATGGTTTGGCATACCATTTTTAAATGGCCTAGATAATGTTGGCGTTCGGGATGTTTTTAAAGAGGCTCACGAAGTCATCGGCATCATTATATTAATCGTTATAGCCGTGCATATTTTAGGTGCCTTAAAACACAAGTTTATTGATAAAGACGATACAGTGAAGCGAATGTCGCTGTAAAAAACAGGCCAACTTATTAGTTGCAAATTCCAAAAAAGCCACTCATATTAAAAATATTATTGGTTTTTTTAGATATTCATTACTGTAATGAGTGACTAATTTTCGTAATCAATTTCGCCATCATCTTCATCCATGCCGTCTTCTTTTTGTTCAATTAAGGCTTGTACATCATCCACAGTCATGCCTTTACCGCCGTTAAATTTTTCAATTGCGCTAGATGACATCCCTAAGACTTCAGTGGCCACATGTTCACTTGATAGCAGATGCAAATACTCGGTGAGTTTTTCCATAAACTCAGCATAAGTGGTATCTTCATCAGATTCACCGTAAGCAATATTCACTGCGCTTTGGGCGAGTTCTGCAAAGTATTCGTTAATGGTATTAATGGATTTTTCGTTAAGAGACATAGTAAATTCTTTCAGTTCCTTCAGTAGTTTTATAAATTGAGTGATGAATTTAAGCTAAACGTTCAGCTCTAGTACGACAGGTGTATGGTCGCTAGGGCGCTCCAGTTTACGAGGTGCTTTGTCTATAATGCAGCTTTTACAAGCGGACTTTAATGCTTGGCTGACTAAAATATGGTCAATACGCATGCCGAAATTGCGCCTAAATCCCACCATGCGGTAATCCCACCAGCTAAAGCTTTTTTCTGCCTGCTCAAATAATCTAAAGCTATCGTGCAATCCGAGTTGCGTGATTGCCCTAAAAGCTTCACGTTCTGGTTCAGATACCAGTATTTGTCCAATCCACGCTGCAGGATCGTGGCAATCTCTGTCTTCAGGTGCAATATTGTAATCACCAAGCAATACAAGTTTAGGATATTGCTTTAGCTCGCTTGAAAGCCATGTGGTAAGCGCTTGAAGCCAGCTTAATTTATATTGATACTTATCAGAATAAACCGCTTGCCCATTAGGGATATACACACAGACCACTCTAATACCGTTAATAGTGGCACTAATGACACGTCTTTGATCATCATTAAACCCCGCGATACCATGTTCAACGTCAGTCATTTCATGAGGACTTATAATTGCAACGCCATTATAAGTTTTTTGCCCTAAATGAATGGCGTGATAACCCGCAGCTTGTAAATCAGCATAAGGAAACTTAAGGTCTTCTTGTTTAGTTTCCTGTAAGCAAAGCACATCTGGTTGATGATCACGGAGCCAATCAAGCACGTGTTGCAAGCGCACGTTAAGTGAATTGACGTTCCAGGTAACAAGCTTCATTAATTGGTCATGCCATTATGACGTAGCAGTGCGTCAATGCTTGGTTCTCGACCACGGAAGGCAATAAATGACTCCATGGCAGGGCGTGAACCACCTTTTGCTAAAATCTCTTGCCAGAATTTTTGACCAGTTTCTTGGCTTAACACACCGTTTTCTTCAAACAAGCTGTAAGCATCCGCCGACAACACTTCCGCCCATTTATAGCTATAATAGCCAGCAGCATAGCCACCTGCAAAGATGTGCGAGAAATTATTGGGAAAGCGATTCCACTTTGGTGGGCGCACTACGGCAACTTCATCACGAATTTCTTCGATCAAATCGAGTGCAGTCTTGCTACCATTAGGATCTAATTCGCTGTGGAGTTGGATATCAAATAATGAAAACTCAATTTGCCGCACAGTTTGCATGCCAGCTTGGAAGTTTTTAGCTGCCACCATTTTATCAAATAATTCACCTGGCAATTGTGCGCCAGACTCCACGTGTTGCGTCATGTGGCGCAATACATCCCATTCCCAGCAAAAGTTTTCCATAAACTGGCTAGGCAACTCAACAGCATCCCACTCCACGCCTTTAATGCCAGATACACTGTAATCATCCACTTGTGTGAGCATATGGTGTAAGCCATGACCAAATTCGTGAAACATGGTATTGACTTCATCGTGCGTAAATAGCGCAGGTTTTTCGCCCACAGGTGCAGAGAAATTACAGGTTAAATAGGCCACAGGTGTGGTTAACTGACCATCGACTACTCGGCGTGTAATGGCTTCATCCATCCAAGCGCCACCACGTTTGTTGTTACGTGCGTACAAATCTAGGTAAAACTGACCAACTAAGCTGCCATCGTGCCTTGTGATTTCATAGAAGTGAGCATCCGTATGCCAAGTTGGCGCAGTCGTTTTCTTAACAAACACACCAAAAATGGTTTCAACTACTTTGAATAGGCCTTGTAATACTTTTATTTCTGGAAAATATTGTTTTACTTCTTGGTCTGAAAACGCATACTTATCTTCACGAAGTTTTTCACTTACATAGCTGACGTCCCATGCTTGCATATCATCAATGCCTGACTGTTTGGCGTATGCCATTAACTCCAACATATCTTGCGCAGCATAAGGTTTAGCGCGGGTGGCGAGTGTTTCTAAAAACTCTACAACTTGCTTAGGCGTATCTGCCATTTTTGTGGCAAGTGACAACTCGGCGAAGTTATTGAAACCTAATAGCTGAGCTTCCTCAAAACGAAGCTTTAATAATTGTTGAATGATTGGCGTGTTGTCAAATTCGGGCTTGCCAAATTCACTGGCGCGGGTGGCATAGGCACGGTATAGGGTTTCGCGTAAATTGCGATTGTCAGCGTATTGCAACACAGGAAAGTAACTCGGGAAATGTAATGTGATTTTGTAGCCTATTTTCCCATCCGCTTGTGCAGCATCGTGAGCCGCCTGCAGCACATCTTGTGGCACACCAGTTAACTCGGTTGCATCTTCAATCAATAGCGCATACTCATTGGTGGTATCCAATACGTTTTCTTCAAACTTTGCTGCAAGTTTTGAGGATTCTTCGCTAATCGCTTTAAAGCGTACTTTTTCGGCAGCGGTTAATTCGGCACCGCCTAACTTAAAACCACGTACTTCATGATTGATAATGGTTTGCTGCGTCGACGTTAGCTTGGCAAATTCCGGGCTATCTTGAATAGAACGATACTTCGCGTAAAGGCGTTCATCTTGCGATACATCGCTGCCAAAATCGGTTAACTTTGCTAAATTATCATTATAGGCTTTACGTAATTCTGGACTATTAACCACTGAGTTCATATGACCTACTTGACTCCACGCGCGACCTAGTCTTTCGTTGTGGTCTTCTAATTTGAGTGCAAAATTTTGCCAATTAGGTACTTCTGTCGTTGTCGCTAGCGCCTCAACTAAAGCCCTGCCTTCTGTAATTAAATAATCAATCGCAGGGCTTACATGCTTAGGCTTAATTTCATTAAACTTGGGTAAGCCGTTGAAAAATAAAAGTGGGTTATTTGAGATGTTCACAGCCAGTATTTCCTAATGAATGGGTTTAGTTTATTAAACGTAAAGTGAGGGGATAGCGATATTGTTTGCCCTTGCTGGTTGATATGGCGGCGATTATGCAAAGTGCAACATTGGCCAGCCAAATTATTAGCATAAATAAAAAGCCAATTAAAATGAACACTAAGGCACCGGCAACAAATTGCGCTATCAATACCGTAATTTGAAAGTTTAAGGCCTCTTTTGCTTGGTCGCTAATGTAAGTGCTGTCATCCTTTTTAAGCGCCCAGATAAGCAGTGCTGGTACAAAAGAAAATATTGTGCCTGCCAAATGCGTGATGGTCGCGATGTTTTTATCATCAGCATTAGGTACCGTAATTAACTTGGTGTCTGTTGTCATGATGTGCTCCTTTTAGATACTCGTAAACATGAATCAACTAATTTTGGTTTGCTAATTTAATGATTCATTTTATTGACTAGTAGTTCAATTTTTTCAATTTCATCGTTATTTAGTATTTTGCGTGCTGCAACGCTGAGCTTGTTAACATCACTTTGCAATACCTGTTGCTTTACACTGAGCAAATTGCTCGGATGCATAGAAAAGTGGCGTAAACCCATACCTAGCAATAGCTTGGTGAGTTTAGTGTCGCCTGCCATTTCGCCACAAATAGATACGGTTTTACCAAGTTTTGCTCCCGCTTGCAAAGTGAGTGAGATGAGATGCAATACTGATGGATGTAATGGATTGTATAGATGCGCAACAGCATCATCAGTACGGTCTATTGCGAGTGTGTATTGAATAAGATCATTAGTACCTATTGATAAAAAGTCTAACTCACGTGCGAAGGCATTTGCATTAATGGCTGCAGCGGGGATTTCTATCATGCCACCTAAAGCAATATTTTCGTCAAATGGAATATTCTCTTTGCGTAGGCTAATTTTAGCGCGCTCTAGTAATAATTTGGTCTGACGTAGCTCAGCTAAAGTACACAGCATAGGCACAAGAATTTTTAATTGTCCAAAATGTGAAGCACGTAATAACGCTCTAAATTGTGTATGAAAAATTTGTGGCTCACTTAAGCAATAACGCACTGCACGAAGCCCCAGCGCTGGATTAGCGCAGTTTGATACGGTTTCAGGATTCATTTGTTTATCTGCGCCTAAGTCTAGTGTACGAATGGTAACTTCTAAATCATTCATCGCTTCGACGACGGTTTTATAGGCAATAAATTGCTCTTCTTCATCAGGCATTTCGCGGCGGTTCATAAACAAAAACTCACTACGATATAAACCTATGCCTGTTGCGCCTGAGGCTTTTACCGCGTCTACATCTTCTGGCACTTCAATATTAGCAAACAGTGCAATGGGCGTGCCATCCATGGTAATGGCTTTGTTGGATTTAATGCGCTTAAGTTTTTGTTGTTCTAGCTCCCACTCTTCTTGGCGTAATTTGTATTCGGCAAGGATTTCGGGACTTGGGTTAACGATGACGACACCCATACCACCATCGACAATAATCAGTTCACCATCACGGACTAAATCACGTGCGCGTTGCAATGCTACAATTGAAGGAATATTTAAGCTACGCGCCAAAATGGCGGTATGCGAAGTTACGCCGCCCACATCGGTAATAAACGCTGCAAATTGATGCTGTTTAAACTGTATAGCATCAGCTGGGGAAATGTCATGCGCCACCAAGATAATCGCGCTTTCTTGTTCCTTGTTGCTTGATTGGCTATTTTTGATGTTGGGCGCTTGGTTAGGGTGACCTAGCAATACTTTAATCACACGCTCTACTACTTGCACAACATCTTGTTTGCGTTCGCGTAAATATTCGTCTTCAATTTGTTCAAATTGATCAACAATATCATCCATTTGGAGCTTAATTGCCCACTCGGCGTTGCACTGTTCTTTTAGGATGATGTTTTTGGGTACTTCAGAGAGTGATTTATCTGCCAACATCATTAAATGCGTTGCGATAAATGCGCCCAATTCTGCAGGCGCACTCTTGGGTAATTGCTTGCGTATAGCTTCAAGCTCAGTTTTAACAGTGATGACGGCTTGTTCAAAACGCGCTACTTCCTCAGCAATGGCATACTGCTGTAACTGATAATGCACTACTTCTCTTAGGGCATTAGAAACCAAATGCGCATGACCAATTGCAATGCCACTAGAAACACCAACGCCGTGAATACTAAAGCTGGTTTTACTAATACCATCAATATTTGGGTTAGCCATACTAGCCACCTTCACCAAAGTAATTATTGATAAGCGCTATCAAGGACTCAATCGCCGCACTTTCATCTCCGCCAGTAGCTTCTAAACTAATCAATGAACCTTTTGCGGCAGCCAGCATCATCACACCCATAATACTTTTGGCATTAACTCGCCTACCGTTACGTTCTATCGAAATATCGCTAGAAAATTGGCTGGCAGTTTGTGTTAATTTTGTTGATGCGCGAGCATGTAAACCTAGTTTATTGATGATTTCAACCTCAGTTTTAACCATGTTTTGCACCTTTTATCTGAGGGGCTTTTTGTTTAGGTAATGCTGCCATTTTGCCACTAAATTCACATCCTTGTGCCGTAAAGTGTACGACGCCATCGCGTCCGCCGCTTAGTGCCTTTTCTACTAACTCTGTTAACGCAACGTCTCGATAAGTGAGTGTTCTGACCAGCATGGGTAAATTGACCCCTGCAACGCCTTCCACCATATTAGGCTTAATAAGCTTAGTCACTACATTGCAAGGTGTTGCGCCATACATATCAGATAACATTAAGACGCCATCGCCTTGATCAAGTTGAGGAATAATAGCTAGCGCTTTATTAATGAGTGATGTAGGGTCATCATGTGTTTCAACGGCTAAGCAACTTAAAAATGGTGGTTTTCCACCCATCACATGGCTTGCGCATTCAATTAGGCTTTCACCCAAAGTGCCGTGAGCAATAATTAAAATACCTATCATTAAAAAATCCTAAACTATCTCAAATAAATTAAATATGTCGGTTTACGTTAACATTTGAAGACGCATATTAAGCTAATTGGCTAACTCTCGGTGCCTAGTGAGCACTCTATAACGTTGATTGACGTTCTGCTGTTTAAAATAAGCCGCTAGTTCTTCTACAAAGTATACCGATCGATGCTGTCCGCCTGTACAGCCTATCGCTACCGTTAGGTAATTACGATTGTCTTGATCAAAACATGGTAACCAGTTTTCAATAAAGCCACGAATATCGCTAAGCATTTTAAGTACATTAGGTTCTGCACTTAAAAACTGCTTAATTTCAATATTAAGCCCTGTTAATGGTCTTAGTATGGGGTCGTAGTGTGGGTTTGGCAAGCAACGCACGTCAAATACAAAGTCGGCATCTAGTGGAATTCCATGCTTAAAACCGAAAGAAGTAAACAATAAAACTAAGTTGTTATTTGGCTTAGTTTGACCGTCGGCTGGCTTCTTAATCTCATGTTGGTACTGAATAGTGAAGGCTTTGATGAAGTTGCGCAACGCATTCGCGCTTAGGTTGCTGGTATCAATATGGTGACCAATTTCAGCTAAATCTGTCAGTAAATCACGCTCATAAGCGATGCTTTCGGCGAGTGTTATTGTGCCATCACTTAACGGGTGTTTACGTCGAGTTTCACTAAAGCGTTTGACTAGCGTTTCTGGATTGGATTCTAAAAATAATACTTCCACTTGAATACCACTGGCTTGTAATTCGCTAATAGCGTGCGGTAATGCATTGAGTGCAGAGCTGCGGCTGTCGATACTAATGGCAACCCGTTGTTGATTATGGCCATCTAAATGTTGTGAGATTTGCGGCAGTAATGTGGCAGGCAAATTATCAATACAGTAAAATCCATCATCTTCTAAAGCACGTAAAACAATGCTTTTACCTGAACCAGATAAACCAGTTACGATGATGAGTTGCATCAGCTGGCTGACTTAGGTTTAGTGTTTTTAGCCTCTTTGGCCATGGCTAATTTTTGCCTATGAGTAAATTGCTTAGTCGCATTGACGCCACGCAAGAGCAAAATGTGATTGCGAATCGCTACTTCAACAAGTACCGCAATGTTGCGGCCAGCGGCAATAGGAATAGTAACTTTAGGAATAGTGACTTCTAGAATATCTTCATGCTGTAATTCAATGGCTAGGCGGTTAAGTTCTTGTGGATTTTGCGCATCAGCCATTTCGAGTTGTATAATTAAATCTAATGGTTTTGTCGGTTTTACTGCGTTATCGCCAAATAGTGCGCGAATATTTAAAATGCCTAAACCACGCACTTCTAGAAAATCTTGCAAAAGCTCGGGGCAGCGACCTTCTACCCGCTCGGGTGAAATTCTAAAAAAGTCCACAATATCATCTGCCACCAAGCGATGACCGCGTGAGATAAGTTCTAAAGCTAACTCACTTTTACCAATCGCAGCATGACCTTTAAACAATACACCAAAGCCTTGCACCTCCATGAATACGCCGTGAAGGCTAATGGATTCTGCAACAGCCTGTGCTAAATAATGACTCAAAATATTCATGAGTTGCGGGCTGCGTATAGGCGAGGTGAATAGCGGAGTATTATGTGTGTTTGCTGCATCTAATAATGATTGTGGTGTTTTTTCGCCGTTTGCAACAATCACTGCAGCTAAATCTGTAGAAAATAAATTAGCAATAGCTTGGCTAATTTCATCAGCCTGCAATGTGCCCAAGTAATCCATTTCAGCACAACCTAACACTTGTACTCGGCTAGGATGAACAAAATTAAGGTGGCCAATTAAGGCCAGTGAAGGTTTGCTAACAGTTTCTGAAGTAAGTGGGTTTGAACCACCGCCAAGCCCAGCAATCCATGATAGTTTGAGCTTGAGGCGGGTTTGTTTATAGACTTCGGCTACGCTAATTTGTGCCATTTTTTTGATATTTAAGGAGTGATGAGTAAGTAACCGAGTTTAATTTACTCGTGCGCTTGATGTTTGACTGCGCCATTGCTTTTATGGTGATCGCTATTTTTTTCTTTATGTTTAACCACTTGGCGATCCAGCTTATCTGCCAGCATATCAATGGCACTATACATATTTTCACCAGCGCACTCAGCATGTAAATCGTTGCCAGGCACATGCACTGTAGCTTCTACCTTTTGCAACAACTTTTCAACAGACAACGTGACTTTAATATCAATCACATGGTCGAAATGGTTGCGCACACGGGCCAGTTTGTTTTGAAGATAATCTCGCAAAGCCGGTGTTACTTCTAAATGGTGGCCTGTTAGTTGTAAATTCATGGATATCTCCTGGGTTGAAAAAAAGGTTCAGAACGTTTTTAGATACTTAATTTTTTAATAGTACCAACTAGTTATATTACAGCGATTTACGCAAATTAGCAGGCGGAATAGAGAGGGATTCACGATATTTTGCAATGGTTCGCCGCGCAACAACAATACCTTGCTTGGCTAGTACATCCGTAATTTGGTTATCTGAAAGTGGTTTTTGACTGTTTTCTTCAACCACCATTTGCTTAATAAGTGCACGTATTGCGGTTGCGGAGCACTCGCCACCGCTATCGGTAGACACATGACTACCGAAAAAATACTTCAATTCAAACACACCCCGTGGCGTAAGCATATATTTGTGTGTAGTCACGCGAGAAATTGTGGATTCATGCAACTCAAGTTCATCTGCAATTTCTCGTAAGACGAGCGGACGCATAGCAATTTCACCATGTTCAAAAAAGTTGCGCTGGCGATCAATAATTGCTTGAGATACACGCAAAATCGTTGAAAAGCGCTGTTGGATATTTTTAATCATCCATTTTGCTTCTTGCATTTGGCTCATTAGGTATTGATTAGAGCTATCACGATTTCGCTTTAAAATATCAGAATACAGCTGATTAATACGTAATTTAGGAATCACACCATCATTAAGTGTAGCAATCCAAATACCTTTGACCTTTTTAACAATCACTTCATGTTGAATATAGTGGTCAGAGCTAATGGCGCTGTAGCTGTTTCCTGGACGAGGATTAAGCTGTTTAATCAGTACTTGTGCGCCACGCAGGGCGGTATCATCACTATTTAAAAGCTTACGTAACTTTACAAAATCACGTGAAGCTAACAAGGCTAAATGACTCGATACCATTCTTTTTGCCAGTTCTAAATAAGGCGTTGCTTGAGGCATAACATTGAGTTGCAAGCTTAAACATTCACTTAAATCGGTTGCGCCAATACCTAGCGGATCTAAATGTTGTACTAGTTTTAGTGTGGTTTGTAGCTCTAACAATTCCACTTCAAGTTCTTCTGGAATAACATCCAATAAAATTTCAAGTGGTTGTTCTAAATAGCCATTTTCGTCAATTGAATCGACCAATAAAATGGCTAGTGTTTGATCTCGCTCACTCAGTGGCATGAGTTTTATTTGGCTAATTAAATGCTCGCGTAATGAAATGGAAACGGTTTCTTGCTTACTGAAATCATTATCGTCATCATCAAAATGATTGTTGGGAGCGCCTTCATCCCAGCGTGTATTGCTGCCGTACTCTTCGTAATCATCGGAAAAATCAGATTGGGAATAATGCTCGTCAGCCAAAGATATTTCGCTATCAGATGCGCCGTCATTTGTTGGGCTAGATATTTCAGCGGTAAAATCAGTACTGAAGTCGCTATCAGAGTCAGCGCCAATGTCACTATTGGTAATACTCTCTTCGCCAAACTCTTTATTTTGGGTTGCTTCTGGATTAACTAAATTTGGCAGATGATCATCACCATCAAAACCAGGTTCAACAAGACTGCCATCGGCATTGGTTTCTACTAGCTCTAATAGCGGATTTTCTTGCAAAATAGTTTCTAGCTCTTGATTAAGCTCTTGCGTCGATAGCTGTAACAAGCGAATAGACTGCTGCAACTGAGGCGTGAGCGCTAGATTTTGTGAAAATTTTAAATTTAAACTTTGTTTCATAGATGGTTAATTATTTGGCCAAATTACAGGCGGAAATCCTTACCTAAATAAACTTCGCGAACAGCTTCATTATGCACAATATCAGTAGGCGCACCGAATGCAAATACTGTACCTTGATTCACAATATAAGCTCTATCACAAATGCCTAAAGTTTCACGTACATTGTGGTCGGTAATCAACACACCGATATTGCGTGTCGTTAAAAATTTAATAATCTTTTGAATATCTAGTACTGCAATTGGGTCAATACCTGCAAATGGCTCGTCTAATAAAATAAAGCTAGGGTTGGTGGCTAAGCAGCGCGCGATTTCTACACGGCGTCGTTCGCCGCCTGACAAGCTCACCGCGCTATTATCGCGAATATGCTGAATATGTAACTCATCAAGCAATGATTCAAGTTTGGCTTCGCGCTCTACTGTGCTTAATGGTTGCAGTTCTAACACTGCCATAATATTTTCATAAACACTTAGCTTGCGAAATATAGACGGCTCTTGTGGCAAATAGGCTAAACCTAAACGCGCACGACTGTGAATAGGTAAGCGACTTAAGTCTTTGTTATTGAGTAAAATTCTGCCATCATCCAAGCCTACCAAACCTACTATCATATAAAAACTAGTCGTTTTTCCAGCACCATTGGGGCCTAATAAACCAACCACTTCACCACTTTTGATGTGTAATGAAATGTCATGTACTACGGTGCGTTTGCCGTAAGCTTTGCGTAAATGCTCTACTACTAATTCACTCATGCTAATGCGTTATCCTAAAAACTTTTATAGAGGAGCCCATTCGGTTTAGTTGTCTTAAAACTTATTGTTTAGTGGTTAACGGGTCAGCGTTTAGTTCTAATTTATTACTAAAACGTAAGTTTTTATTTATTATAGGTGCTGGTTTGGTCACTGGTTTTGTGTCTGTATTGCTGGGTTCTATTTTCTTTTTTGGTTGTATTACAGCCTTAACGCGGCCTTGAGTGCCTGCTGTAGATTTGCCACCTAATACTTCAGCATATTCAGAATTTGCATCATAATTAATATATTCGCCCGTCACTACATCACCGCCGCGCTTTACGCTAGCTTTGGTATACAACTGAACTTTATCCATACGGCCGTCATACTCAATACGCAGGCTGCTACCCTCAATGTATTGATCTGTGCCATCACGTTTTTGTCTGAAGGTGGTTGGGTTGCCAAGTGAGGTACTGTGTTGAAAGCCATCAACGTCTTCACGCACCACTAATTTATCACCCTTAATAACTAAAGTACCTTGCGTTAAAATAACATTGCCGCTGTAAGTGCTGGTTTTTTTGGCATCATTCACCGTTACAGTGTCTGCTTCTAATTCAATAGGTTTATCGCGATCAGACGCCTCAGCGTAAACGAGTGACGTATTGATCAAGCCTAGCATCATGTAGAACGCCATTAGGCTTAGGGTGTAACGGACATTCATAATTTCTCCGAACGCTTCTTAATTGGCATGCTTCTATTAAGCTGAATTTGCGTATTTTTGCTAGGTATTGTTGATTGAGTTGCTGGTGCTATAGGTTTAGAAATAGTAATCTTATTGCTAGCTTTTTTAAGCGCAGCAGGGCGCTCGTAATGCACGTGTACGCGGTCTGGTTTAGCTGTTGCTTTATTTGGCCCTGTACCCAGTACTAAAGTTTGATCCTTCTTGTTCATGACAAAGCCTGTTGCATGAATTTCAGTTTTTGGAAATTGTTTAATAACAACTGGGCTATCCGTTTTTATAATATCTGAATCTGGATATATCATTAATTTTTCTGTAAATATTTGCGTTTCTCCAGTGCTTTTAAACCCAGGTCTAACCACTACAACATCATCTACAAACTGTACTTCTTCTGCGTTACTAGAAACATAACCACGTGAGCTAGAAATTTGCGTATATGGTTTGTTGATGGCGTATTGCGTAAATCGCGGCCGCTGCAACACAGTACTATCGTCATCAGGAAAGTGCTCCATTTCAGTAGCCGCTAATATGTAATGTAGGTTACCCATTAAATCAGTTTTAGTGGTGTAAAAATTGTTTAGCACATAGTCTCTATCATGACGATTACTACCATCGCTTTTAGGCGAGCTTTTCTCGACTGCTTGATTAATCCAAAATGTCACTAATGCCAACATAGTCGCTAAAGCTAATGGAAACCATAAGGCATGACGGCTGTACATATTGGTGCCTAGTAACGCCTAACTAGCTAAAAAATTGCGCAAATTGCGCATCATAAGTGCCCTGTGCTTGCATCAGCAACTCGCATACTTCACGTACTGCACCATGCCCACCTTCACGTTGTGTTGTCAAATGAGCACGCTGTTTAACGCAATTGGGTGCAGCGGGTACTGTAATGCTTAAGCCACAGCGTAACATCGGTGGTAAATCCACAACATCATCACCCATAAAGGCACAGTGCTCTGGTGCAATATTTAACTTGGCGATTAAATCATGAAACGCGACTAATTTATCTTCCACACCTTGGTAAAAGTGGGCAACACCAGTGCTTTCGGCACGTTTAGTCACCACGTTAGACGTGCGACCAGTAATAATGGCCATTTGTATACCGCTTGCTTTAAGTAACTTCATACCCAAACCATCTTGCGTATTAAAACTTTTATATTCTTGACCATCATCACCGATGATTAAACCACCATTGGTCATTACGCCATCTACATCAAAAATAACGAGTTTAATTTGTTTTGCGCGGTTTACTACATCTTGTGAAATGGTCATTTTTAATCTATTTTTAAGTTTTAAACTACTTTAGCTTTAAGTAAATCATGCATATTAAGTGCGCCGACTAATTTTCCGGCTTCATCCACTACCAATAGACTACTGATTTTTAATTCTTCCATTCGTGCCACTGCATCTACTGCCAACTGGTGTCCGAGTATCGTTTGTGGATTTGCATGCATCACATCACTTATTTTGGTGGTGCTAGCCTTAATGTTCAGTGCAAATGCGCGCCGTAAATCTCCATCAGTAAAAATACCTATAGGCTGGTTCGCTTGATTAAGAACGGCAGTTAAACCCAAGCCTTTACGTGTCATTTCTAATAACCCATCCGCTAATAGTGCGTTTTCGGTGACACTGGGAATAGCATCATTGATGCGCATCACGTCATTGATACGGGTAAGCAAACCACGACCTATACTGCCACCAGGGTGGGAGCGTGCAAAATCCTCGGCTGAGAAATCACGTAAATCAAGTACGCACAAAGCCAGTGCATCACCCAACGCTAGCGCAGCAGTGGTGCTAGCCGTTGGCGCTAAACCTAAGGGGCAAGCTTCATGTGCTACTTCAGCACTCAGATGTACATCTGCTTCTTTAGCTAAAGTAGATTGAGATTTGCCAGTAATGCTGATGATTTTTGCGCCTAAGCGTTTGATGGCGGGAATAATTGTGATGATTTCATCGCTCTCCCCAGAGTTGGATAAGGCAATAACTACGTCATCTTGTGTAATCATCCCTAAATCACCATGACTGGCTTCACCAGGGTGCATAAAAAATGCTGGGCTACCTGTGCTGGCAAGTGTTGAGGCTATTTTTCTCCCAATATGCCCAGACTTACCCATGCCACTAACCACCACGCGACCCTTACAGTGGAGCACTAAAGCCACTGCTGCGACAAAATGCGCATCTAAACGTTTGGCTAATGCTTCAATTTCACGCGACTCTATCGTTAATACTTCACGCGCTAGCTTTAATGTTCGTGAAGTACTGTCTGCGACTATCGGAGCATGTAAACGATCAGATTGTAATAAAGTGGGTGACATGAACTCTTGAGGTAAAAGTAATGGGTTAGTATAAAAGGGATTGACTAGCGAATAAAGCCCAATAAACGCTAAACGCTGAAATTAGGCATAAATATTGCCTTAATAACAAAGTATTGTCCAAAATAGCATTTATTAACCACAAATACTCTGCTTAGAACACCATAAAAATAAGAATGCACTTTTTAGGTGCGTGAAATAAACTGTTACAATTAAGTTGAGTTTGTAGCTTAAACAATAAAGCAGCTCAGATTAATTAAATAGATTAAATGCACCGATCACCAACACCTAAAATTAAATTTTCACCTATTTTGAAAAAAGTCGTATGTTTGATTCTTTACCCATATTATTAATGTTACTGACTAGCTCTGTATTAGTCGTGGCTTTATTTCGCGCTTTGCGTTTGCCTGCCATGCTGGCTTATTTTGCCATTGGTTTGGTGTTAGGGCCACATGCTTTAGGTTTGATTCCTGACACCGAAGCCAGCCATCAAATTGCCGAATTCGGCATTGTTTTTTTAATGTTTAGCATAGGCTTAGAGTTTAGCTTGCCCATGCTTTACGCTATGCGCAACACCTTGTTTGGTCTAGGTGCAGCGCAGGTTGTTATTTCGGTATTACTGGCAATTTTAGTGGCTAAACTGGCTGGATTAAATTGGGCTACCGCCTTTGTAATTGGCAGTGCGCTTAGTATGTCATCGACTGCTATCGTTTCTAAAATTTTGATGGAACGTGTGGATCTAAACTCACGTCATGGTCGATTATCTATTGGTATTTTGTTATTTCAAGATATTGCAGTCATTTTAATTTTGGTGTTGATTCCCGCATTGGGTTCAAAAAGTGGAGATTTGCTGGCGATTTTAGGCTTGTCGTTGATTAAAGCCACAATATTGCTCTTTATACTATTTAAATTCGGCAAATTACTGATTAATCCATGGTTTGGCTGGGTTGCGCAGCAACGCTCACGCGAATTGTTTGTGCTCAATGTGCTGATGGTTACGTTGCTACTGGCATTTGCAACAAAAGAGGCCGGCTTGTCTTATGCCCTCGGTGCATTTATTGCGGGTATGCTAATTTCTGAGACACGCTATCGCTATCAGGTGGAGGCAGATATAGCGTCTTTCCGTGATATTTTGCTAGGGCTATTTTTTATTGGCGTCGGTATGTTGCTGGACCTACAGCAAATTAGGCAATATATGGGTTTGGTCCTATTGTTTTTAATCACATTTATTGTTTTTAAAGCTGCAGTGATTGCCTTGCTGTGCCGCGTATTTAAGTATGAGTATGGCGTGGGTATTCGCACAGGATTAATTTTGGCGCAAGCGGGTGAGTTTAGTTTTGTGATTCTGGCATTGGCGCAAGAACAAATGCTGATAGATGGCCAAACTTTACAACTCATGCTGGCTACTTCTTTGTTATCCATGATAATAGCGCCATTTATTATTCAATACAACGGTCGTATAGCACGCAAAATGGTCAGAAGTTATACGCGTAATAGCAGCAAAATTGTTGAAGATATAGATGCCATCGGTAAAAACTTGCACGATCATGTGATTATTTGCGGCTATGGACGTAGTGGACAGTTTTTAGGACGTTTTTTAAAAGAAGAGAATATTCCTTTCATCGCGCTAGATATTGACCCAGCAAGGGTTCAAGATGCCGCTGCAGCGGGTGAGCACGTGATGTATGGTGATGCGAGTAGGCGAGTAGTATTACAAGCCGCAGGAGTAGGGCGCGCAAAAGCGATGATCATTAGTTACGCTGATATGCGCGCATCAATGAAAGTATTGCATGTGATGCAAGAGGTTTATCCTGATGTACCAGTGGTTGTGCGTACTTTAGATGATGCAAACATGGATGCATTTAGAGAAGCTGGCGCAACCGAAGTCGTGCCAGAAGTATTAGAAGGCAGCTTAATGTTAGCTTCACATGCTTTAGTGCTGCTCGGTGTGCCGTTAAACCGAGTAGTCAAGCGCATCCGCGCTTTCCGCGAAGAGCGTTATAAAATGTTCAGAGGTTACTTCCGTGGCGTGACGGATACTAATCTGGATAGCAGTGAGCAACGCAAGATGTTACGTCTGCATTCTGTCGAAATTAATAAAGAGGCTTATGTAAAAGGTTTGTATCTTAGCCACATTAACTTTGCAAAATACAATGTGGAAGTTCAGTTATTACGTCGCCCCAATATGTTAGAAGACATTGCACCAAGGCCAGACATTCTGATTGCTGAGGGCGATGTAATTGTATTGCTAGGAAGTTCAGAAGCGTTAAGTAGCATTGAAACTTATCTACTGACAGGCAAATAAGGTAAAGTTGTGAGTAAAGTGATTGTGATAGGTGGCGGTATTGTCGGCTGTTTAACCGCATTGACATTAACGCGCTGCGGTCATCAAGTGACCATTGTGGAACGCAACCAGATTGCAGCACAAACCTCGGGTGAATCTTCTTGGGCAGGTGCAGGCGTATTGCTGCCATTGTTACCATGGATGTACAAAGACGAAGTGAACGCACTAAGCATGCGTGGTGCGGGGCTTTACCCAGAAATTTGCCAACAATTATTGCATGAAACAGGCATAGATCCAGAATATACGCAAAGCGGTATGTTGCTGTTGCCAGAACATCTAAATGCAGCGCTGGCTCAAGCTTGGTGCCAGGAGAATCATCAGCCTTTTACCATTGCATCATCAAGCTATATAGCGGGGCAAGGTATAGCGCAGAAAGGTATAGCTGAGCAAGGTTTGAAAATTGAGCATTCAAATCAAAACGGTTTGTTGCTAGGGGCAGTCGCGCAAGTAAGGCCCCCCAATTTATTACAAGCACTTAAAGCAAGCTTACTGCAAAATGCTGTAAAACTGATTGAGCACACCGAGCTTATGCCGCTTAAATCAAGCCAAAAAATTAACTCATGGACCACCACTACAGGTGATGCGCTAACAGGCGATCAATTTGTGGTGACTTCAGGTGCGTGGAGTTTTGATTTATTAAAAGAAACGGCTGCACAACTTAACATTAAGCCCATGCGTGGACAGATTTTGCTTTACAAACAGCCAACGCCAGTCTTACAGCATATTGTCTATAGCAATGGTTTTTACATAGTTCCGCGACGTGATGGTTATTTATTGGCTGGTAGCACCTTAGAAGATGTTGGTTTTGATTACAGCACCACAGAGGTAGTTAAACAGGAGTTGCAATCTAAAGCTGAAGCCATTCTTCCTAGTTTAAAGAATACCCCCATCATCAAACATTGGAGTGGTTTACGACCTGGCACCCCAGATAACATCCCAACTATTGCCGCACATCCTACGATTAAAAACCTGTTCCTCAACACTGGGCATTTTAGGTATGGTCTCACCATGGCGCCCGCCAGTGCGGAGCGACTGGCCAATTTAATAGGAGATTAACTAATCAGTTGACTAGCTCTAATTTCTTTTAACGCCCGAAGCTCATCATTGAGTGCGGTAGGATGAGCAATTTTAGCGATATTGAGCATGTCAGCAACACGATGGCGCCAATTATTTTTTTCTAAAGCATATTCATAATTATCTCGCCCAATTTTTGTCAGCATTGCAGGCTCGTTCAATAAACCCTCAAAAAATGGAATAATCTGACTCTGCTCATCTGGAATATCGATAGTCGATTGTGTTTGCGGAAATAAAATATCCATTTCTGGGCAAGTTGGGCGTTTACCTACAATCACGCAGCCCGCTGCCGTACTCTCGAACCAACGCTGCCCTACAAAAGAAAATCTAAAGCGATTATTATTGTTAGCGGCCAAAGCATCAAAGGCTAAAGCAATTTTACTAGCCCGCAAAAGCTGCCAAAAAAAGCGCCTATGCGTGTAAGTGTCGTTAATAGTAGGAATATTAAAATGATCGGTATGGTAATAAATTTTATTGGTGTGAGGCTGGTTAAAAGCTTCAGATAATAAGTCACTACATTTTGGATCTTGCCTACCATAACCCATCACATCAATCGCCTTAGTAGGGCTTGCGTCACCATGTTTCAATACATCTGCAGCCATCGGCATATATGAAACTGGGATTTGATAACACTGTTCAAACTCTTTAACTGAAAACCCAGCAGGTATAAATAAGCGCGTTATTTTTTTGCTCAGCTTATAAAAACTAGAGAGGGACTTTCTCCAAGCTGGCGTATCGAATTCATGTTGCATAATAATAGAATCAAATACATAAGCATAAATGCCATCAAAAGCATCTAAATATTGTTTGGCATATTGCATGGATTCGATGACATCACCCATTGCTATGCCAGTTACAAATAAAAAAGCTGGAGTATTAGATGATTGATTTATTGCCTTTAATCTATCTAGTTGTTTAGGTTCAATTAACGCGCCACCTAAACTTTTTACCAGCACATCTTCGTACTCTACAATACAGGCATAGGCTGGGCTGCGTCTTTCAGAGCGCAAACTGAGGACATAAAATTTTGATGACATATGAGTAATGCTTTATAAAAAATAATGAGATACTGAATAATATAGCGTTTTCTAAGCTTTAAGAATGGTGATTCTATAAAGCGAAAGCTCAAATAACCTATTGGCATCATCCCAATAAAAAATAAAAGTGACAGAAATAGTACTAAGTAAAAGTTGGAAAGATCTATGATTTTTGTATGTATAAAGGCCGCCGCTCTAAATACAATAAAAAAGTGTAAAAGGTAAATTGAGTAAGAATACTCGCCCATTTTGCCAATAAGTTTTGATACGCCTGTTGTACTGTGACTAAACGAACTTTCATACCAAGCAATACCTATCGCATAAGCTAACCCCTCAATCGTCGGCATGATAATCCATAAAGGATTGGTGGAAGGGTAGCTTGGGTTTTTATAATAACCACCCATAGCATCAAAGTAATAATAAAAGGCACAAAAACTCACTAAAGTAACCATGGCTAGCCAGTGGCGTTTACTCAAATAGCTGCGGCAATTAAACATGATCATGCCTAACGCAAATTGATCAATGCGCCCAATAATCGTTTAATAAGCCGTTTCAAATATTTCTCCGTTTATATGATAAAAATAGCTACGCAGCCCGATTACGACCAAAATGATGGAGAGCGGCAGCCATTTAGACTTTCGCAACATCCATAAAAACAGCGGCAAAATTAAGTAATAATGAAACTCCACTGTAATTGACCAGCCGCCATTAGGTAGGGTAGGTAAAATGAAGCCCTGTAAAACTTCATTAAAGTAAGTGTGCATATTTTGATGTGTAAAGTAATCCTGCAACCCTACTATCAAGATAACCAATATTAAAAGCGGCAGTAAACGTAAAATACGATTCCATATAAATGCAGGATAATAAATATTTTTACCATTGAGTAACTTGGCAAATAGATAAGCGCTGAGGGTCATAAAAAGTGCCACACCTGTATGGCCTTCATCAAACAGTGCGAGTGGAAATGCAGGGAGCGATGGCATGTATTCAAAAGGGATTGGCACACCACTTGCATTGTGCATAAAGTGCCAGGTAATGACCATAAATGCAGCTAATGCGCGGATATGGTCAAGTGCAATAAAATGATGACCAGAGGTTGATTTCATAAGCTAAGATATTTCATACAATGATAAATATGACATATTGAAGCACGTTGCTAGTTTTGTGTAAACTGAGGCTAAATCATTTTAAATTTAATCCATTTTAATGCGGGTCTTAACGTAAAATTAGTATTGTTTTTTTGACCGCACTATTTTAACTATATTATTTTATTGATTGCATTAGGAGTATTTTTTGGCTTTATTATCAATGATCACTC
>JACMMS010000115.1 GCA_014378915.1 Methylophilaceae bacterium | reverse complement strand
GAGCACTAATCGTTGGATTTGCTAATGCTTCTTTCTTGGAGAAATCCAAGTCTGGTGAAGAAAATTCATGACTTGTAATTTCTGAACTTGCGAAATCAATATTATCAATGATTAAAGGTTCATCTGGTACTGAAGCGCTTCGTGCCAACTCCGCATCCATATTAAACTCGCCTAAATCAAAGTCTAGCGAACTGTCCGCATTCGAATTAAAACTGATTGTGTTGACGGACTGAGTATTATTTTGAGGGCTATTTAATGCGTTTTTACTCTCCAAAGAATTTTTCTCAATTGAGCCAAGATCAGATGACATTTCTTGCTCAACGTTTTGTAGACTAGAAAAACTCTTCGTAACGAATGAATTAACATCATCTTCGGCGAGCAGACTATCATGTGTTGAATGACCATCTAGTGAAAAATCTAAATCTGTAGTGGTCGGTAGGCTAGAAATATCTGATGCATCTAGTTTTGGGGCGGCTATAGCAGCTGCAGCAACTGATTTAGTCACATCATACAAAGGATTTTCAGGCTCCATATTATGACCAATTTCAGCCACTTTAGCCCATATGGGATCGTTAACACCTAGTGTCGTATAAAGTTCGCCTGCAATCGCTTCAAAAGCTGAAGCAGCTTTACGGGTGGCGTACATTTCTAAAAGTTTGAGATGCAACTCATAACGTTTAGGCTCTTTTGAAATTGCGTCTTTCAAAATCTCTTCAGCTTGTGCATCGCGGCCGTAGGCAATGTAAACTTCAGCTTCGGCGATTGGATCTACATCATTTGTGTCAATCATACTGCCGTCAGCACTTTGGGCAAAATCAGTTAAGAACGACGTATCTGAATTACCTGCATTACCAGTAGTATTACCAAAAACGGTATTAGCACGTAAGCCGCCAGAAGTTAATATACTACGCTCAAAACTATCTAAATTTTTTCTACGTTTGTTACGTAAAAACATCCAACCCGCACCAAGCAATGCAACGCCACCTACTGCGCCGATAACAGTTAAATCTACACTATTCAATAAGCCTTGCAAGAAACTAATCTCTGCAGCTGGTTCAGGTTTCGACGGATTTATTTTTTTAATAACAGGAGGCAAAACCAAAGCTACTGGCGCTTTATCTGGGGTAACCGCTACTACTTCATTTGATTTAACAGATTCAGGCGGAGCTGTTTCAGATTTCTGTGCTTCTGGTGCGCTAACCACATCAGCCGGTTTTTCTTCTGGCTTTACTTCAACCTTAGCAGCCGCTTCTGAATTCTTTTGTACGGTTGCCATTGATTGACTTTTTAAAGCCAACAATTTTCTCATATCTTCAATTTGTGTTTCTAAAGCTGCAATTCTATCTTGCACTTCATTTAAAGACTTACCACGTGCCGTAGTTTCTTCCTGCAACGCAATAATTTTGGCTTCAGATATTTTGCTTGCATAATTCCCAGCTTTTTCAATGCTTTTTTCACCAGCAGACAACTTTACAACATCTTGTGGACCAACTTTTGGTAGTGTAGCTTTATCTACAGCGGTTTCAACTTTCCCAGAAGAGGTTTGCTTTTGCTCAACAGTTTCTAGAGATGGTGAAGCAACTACAGCTCCTGCAAGTGTGTTACGGTAAGAACTCCAATTAGATGAGTGTGCTTTTACAGACTGAGCGACCTGTTTTTCATTGATAGAAGTTAAACTTTCCTTAGAAGGTACTTTAATAATTTGCCCGACTTTTAGTCTATTTATATTACCGCTAGCAAATGCTTCTTTATTATTTTCATAAAGACCAACGAGCATTTGGTCTAAATTAACTCCTTCTATTTGCATTTGTTTAGCGATTGAACTTAGTGTATCGCCACGTTTTGTGGTTAATGTTTGGTCGGAATTATATTGAATACTGTCAATTGAGTTTTCTGCCGATATCGGAGGTGTAGACGATTTACTTGAATTGGTAGGCGTTACTGAATTAAGATTTCTTCTATATTTTTTTAGCTTTCTAATGAAGCCTTGTTTTTCATCTATCACAGATGAATTCATCGCATTATTAGACTTTGCTGTTGATGGCGGAGTGACCATCATTGGAGCGGGATTGTCAGGCGCTTGTTTATAACCTGGTGGATCCAACAGAACCGTGTATTCGCGTTGAAGACGACCAGACGCCCAATCAACCTGAATTAACATATCTAAATAAGGGTCACTAATGGGTTGGTTAGAGCGTAGCTTTAATATCGGTGAACCGTCGCCAGCTTTTGCTACTTCTACTTTAATACTATTATGAATCCCTAGGCGGGTAATACCTTGCGTAGCATAAGCTTCTTCGGACGCAATAGCTGCAACTAAAGTTGATAATTCCTCAGGACTCACTGACAAAAGCTCAATTTCAGCTTTGAGTGGTTCTCCTAAGCCAGTACTCACATTTAATTTACCTAAACCAGCTGCAAAGCCAGAAAATGGCATAAGTGCCAAGCACACTGCTAGCGATATTTGCTTTATTTTTAATTTGCGCACATTCTTGCCCTTGATCAAACTTTATTTGCATTATGAAAATAACATCAAATAGTTAGCTATGCAAGCTCATAATGCACATTATATTTAACAGCCATATCACTTTAGATTTAGTCTGTAGTAAATTACATCAAATTTTACACAAATTACTAATTATTTTTCTATCAAAATCCGTAGCATACGGCGCAGCGGCTCTGCAGCGCCCCATAGCAACTGATCACCAACCGTAAACGCTGACAGATAGTCATTGCCCATGCCCAGTTTACGTAAGCGGCCGACTGGTGTGCTTAATGTACCAGTGACTGCAGCTGGTGTAAGCTCACGCATGCTTGCTTCACGTTCATTTGGAATCACTTTTGCCCACTGGTTCGCTTCAGCTAACATGTCGCTTATTTCATCTAACGGCACATTTTTTGTAAGCTTGATAGTAAGTGCCTGACTATGACAGCGCATTGCACCAATCCGAACACATAATCCGTCAATCACAATAGGATTAGCTTCACGACCTAAAATTTTATTAGTCTCAGCGCCGCCTTTCCATTCTTCTTTACTTTGGCCGTTACCTAAATCTTTATCGATCCATGGAATTAAACTACCCGCTAGTGGCACACCAAAATTTGCAGTCGGGAATTTTTCATCGCGCAAAGTACCTGCTACGGTACGGTCGATGTCTAAAATCGCAGAAGCAGGATCGGCAAGCAGTTCGCTTGCAGCAAAATGCGCCTCACCCATTTGATTGAGTAACTCGCGCATATTTTGTGCACCAGCGCCTGATGCCGCTTGATAAGTCATTGAGGTTGCCCAATGCACTAAATTCGCTTTAAACAAGCCATTAAGCGCCATTAACATCAATGAAACAGTACAGTTACCACCTACCCAGTTTTTATTGCCATGTATGTAAGCATCTTGAATCACATTCATATTGACTGGATCAAGCACAATCACTGCATCATTTTCCATACGCAATGTTGAGGCCGCATCAATCCAATGGCCTTGCCAGCCTTCGGCACGCAACTTTGGAAAGATCTCGCTGGTATAGTCACCGCCCTGGCACGAAATAATCGCATCCATGTGTTTAAGTACAGTAATGTCTTTTGCATCTTTTAACGGTGCAGACTCCTTACCGACATTAGGGGCTTTGCCACCTACTTGAGAAGTAGTGAAAAATTGCGGCTCAATGAGCGCAAAATCGTTTTCTTCCATCATTCGTTGCATGAGTACTGAACCCACCATGCCACGCCAACCGACTAAACCTACTTTTAACATGTTCTAAACCTTAGTATTTTCTTAAGCTTAATTTTGAAAATTAATACTCTCCACTAATTAAGCGCAGCAACGACTGCGTCGCCCATCGCACTACAACCCACTTTTTTACAACCATCAGTCACAATATCAGCCGTTCTATAACCTTGTGCTAATGCTGTTTTTACCGCATTTTCAACGCTCAACGCATTGACCTCATCATTGAATGTGTGGCGCAACATCATAGCCACTGAGAGTATGGTCGCTAATGGGTTGGCAATATCTTTACCCGCAATATCAGGAGCAGAACCATGACTAGGCTCGTACATACCTTTGTTATTCGCATCCAATGAAGCAGAAGGCAACATGCCGATAGAGCCTGTGAGCATTGAGGCTTCGTCAGATAAAATATCGCCAAAAATATTACCTGTCACCATCACATCAAATTGTTTTGGTGCGCGAATCAACTGCATCGCTGCATTATCGACATACATGTGACTTAGCTCAACTTCTGGATATTCAGCAGACAACTCAATCATAACTTGGCGCCATAATTCAGTGGTTTCCAGCACATTGGCCTTATCAACAGAACACACTTTCTTGTTGCGTTTCATTGCGATATCAAAAGCAACACGTCCAATACGACGAATCTCAGATTCGTTGTAACGCATGGTGTTAATACCTTCACGCTCACCATTTCCTAGTGTGCTGATGCCGCGTGGATGTCCGAAATAAATATCGCCGGTTAATTCGCGAATGATCATTAAATCTAAACCTGAAACCACTTCTGGTTTGAGGGTTGAAGCATTGGCTAATTCTGGGTACAGCAAGGCTGGGCGCAAGTTAGCGAATAAATTAAGCTCTTTACGAATACGCAATAAGCCACGCTCAGGGCGTAAATGACGCTCTAATTTATCGTACTTCCAATCACCTACTGCGCCTAATAATACTGCATCAGAATCTTTAGCTAACTCTAGAGTAGCATCTGGCAACGGATCTCCCGCCGCCTCATAACCAGCACCGCCAATAGGCGCTTCTGTCATGCTGATATTCAGTTTAAGCGCATTTAATACTTTAACCGCTTGTGCAACGATTTCTGGACCAATGCCGTCACCTGGCAATATTGCTAATTTCATCGCTAAACTTTCTAAACTTATTAAATTGAATTAAATCCACGCTTAATTAAAAAGCCATGGTTGAGCCTGTTTATGCTGAGCTTCAAACACCTTAATCTTATCTTGCTGTTGCATGGTTAAGCCAATCTCGTCCAAACCATTGAGTAGATTATGCTTACGCACTGCATCTACCTCAAACGGATAAACTTCACCATTAGGCGTAGTCACAGTTTGTGCATTTAAATCAACATTGAGCTTATAACCGACCGAGGCATCCACTTGGTTGAAGATACTATCGACAATCTCAGCAGACAACACAATCGGCAACATGCCATTTTTGAAGCAGTTATTGAAGAATATATCTGCAAAGCTAGAGGCAATTACCACTTTGAAGCCGAAATCTTCCAATGCCCAAGGCGCATGCTCACGGCTAGAGCCACAACCAAAATTCTCACGCGTTAACAATATACGAGCACCTTGATAACGCGCTTGATTCAACACAAAATCAGGGTTGAGCGGACGCTTAGAGTTATCCATTCCAGGCTCACCATGGTCGAGATAACGCCATTCATCAAACGCATTAGGACCAAAGCCTGAACGCTTGATTGATTTCAGAAACTGCTTAGGAATAATCGCGTCAGTGTCTACGTTGGCTCTATCTAGCGGGGCAACTAAGCCATTTAATTGGACAAAAGCTTCCATTAGTTATTCGGTGACTTCTGAATTTTATCGCCAGCTTTTTCTAAATCTTTACCAAAGCCATGCCATGTATTGCAACCAGTTAACACTAATGCAAAACCAATTGCCGCTAATACTAATAACTTATTCATTTACTACTCCTGCTTAACGTTTATCAAAATCAAACAAACTGCCTAATATCAACAAAATGCCCTGCTACTGCCGCTGCTGCGGCCATTTCTGGGCTGACCAAGTGCGTACGTCCGCCCTGACCTTGGCGACCTTCAAAGTTGCGGTTGCTTGTTGAAGCGCAACGTTCACCTGGCTCTAATCGGTCTGCGTTCATCGCCAAACACATTGAGCAGCCTGGCTCACGCCACTCAAAACCTGCAGCTATAAAAATCTTATCTAAGCCCTCGCGTTCAGCTTGCGCTTTTACTAGGCCAGAGCCTGGTACTACCATGGCTAATTTCACACTGGCTGCAACATGCTTACCTTTAGCTACAGCCGCTGCAGCGCGTAAATCTTCTATACGTGAGTTGGTACAAGAACCAATAAATACTTTATCAATATTAATTTCATCAATAGGCGTATTTGGCTTTAAATCCATGTATGCGTAAGCCCGCTCCCAATCTGCACGTTGCACCTCATTTTTTGCTAAATCCAAACTTGGCACCTTGCCATCAACGCCCACCACCATCTCTGGCGAAGTTCCCCAAGTGACTTGTGGTTGAATAAGTGTCGCGTCCAACGTAACGACTGTATCAAATACCGCGCCATCATCGCTGTGTAAGGTTTTCCAATACGCAACCGCAGCATCCCACTGCTCAGCTTTAGGCGAAAATGGACGGCCTTTTACATATTCAATCGTTGTATCATCCACCGCGATCATGCCTGCGCGTGCGCCTGCCTCAATCGCCATATTGCATAAGGTCATGCGGCCTTCCATGCTTAAGGCAAGAATCGCAGAACCCGCAAACTCAATGGCAAAACCTGTACCGCCAGCAGTACCTGTTTTAGCGATAATCGCCAATGCGACATCTTTTGCGGTGACGCCTTTGCCTAAAACACCATTGACCAATACCTGCATGTTTTTAGATTTTTTTTGCATCAAACATTGTGTGGCCATCACATGCTCAACCTCTGAAGTACCAATACCATGCGCCAACGCGCCAAATGCACCGTGTGTACTAGTGTGCGAATCGCCGCAGACCACCGTCATACCAGGTAAGGTTGCACCCTGTTCAGGGCCAACAACATGCACAATACCTTGACGTGAGTCCATGAATGGAAAGTACGCTTTGGCGCCGAATTCGTTGATGTTTTCAGTTAATGTTTCTATCTGTAAGCGCGAAACTGGATCTGCAATACCTGACAAACCTTTATCCCAGCCATTCGTTGGCGTGTTATGGTCAGCGGTGGCAACGATTGATGATATACGCCATAACTTACGCCCAGCCAGACGCAAGCCTTCAAAAGCTTGCGGGCTAGTGACTTCATGCACCAGATGACGGTCGATATAAATCATCGCTGTGCCGTTTTCTTCGGTCACTACGTGAGAGTCAAACAATTTATCGTAAAGCGTTTTTGCTACCATCTTATTACCTATTTTTAATTACCTGCTTTTAAATTCTGGGTCTAAACTAAGTACTAGATCTAAACTAACTACTAATCTCTAAAATTACCAAACTGTAACGGAAAATCCGTCACATTTTTCTTACAAAAATTAATTGCTTCTTGAAGCACATCACGTTTTGCACCGTTCACACGCACTTCATCGCCCTGAATACTAGCTTGCACTTTCATGCCGCTGTCTTTGATTAACTTAGCGAGTCGTTTAGCCAACTCACTATCAATTCCAGCCTTGATTTTAAGCTCTTGCTTCACCTTATTGCCGCCTACTTTTTGCACGTCTTTATGCTCTAGACGCTTGGTAGAATCAGGCTCTTTCTTTTCCATGCCCGGCAACAATATATCTTTAATCTGGTCTAGCTGAAAATCATTATCGCCATACAAGGTAATAATGCTGTCTTTTTCGTTTAATTCAACCTTGGCAGACGTACCTTTAAAGTCATAACGATTAATAATTTGTTTACCCGCAGTGTCAATGGCGTTTTTTAATGCGACCGTATCGACTTCTGAGCTAATATCAAATGAAGGCATTTTTTATTCCTTAAATCTTAAAGCGCAGGTGCTGCTAGGCATGAACACGCAGACAGTACGACTAGTATGGCAAGTGTGAAATAACGACGCAGCACCAAGCATTAATTACTCAAAGTGGCAAACGTAGTCTACGGTCTCTGTCACTTCTATCTCAAAACTCGAATTACCAGGCACTGTGAATTTTTCACCCGCACCATAAGTTTTACTCGTTTCTTCACCTTTAAGGCGCACATGACAAACACCCGCATTGATTTCCATCAATTCTGGTGCTGCCGTATTGAAGGTCAGTGAACTAGGGAAAATGACGCCTATCGTGCTACGTGTACCATTTGGAAACATCACAGTATGACTCACACATTTACCATCAAAATAAATATTGGCTTTCTTTTTTACACTTACATTATCAAATTGCGCCATTTTGTGCGGCTCCAATAAAATTACAGACAAAAATCAAAACATTATTATCGCAGAAAAGCCTAGTTGCACCAAGGCT
>JACMMS010000114.1 GCA_014378915.1 Methylophilaceae bacterium | reverse complement strand
GAAAGACGGTTACAGCGTGGTAATGTGCTTTGGAAAGCGGTGACGGATTATTTAAGGCTGGTCTACTCACCCGAGCAAATTGCTGGCACACTGAAATGCGTGAACGCAGACCATCTTCATTGGCAGGTCTCACATGAGACCCTCTATAGCGCGATTTACTTAATGCCGCGTGGGGAGTAACGTACATAAGTCATCGCTTGGTTGCGCTTTGGGCATACGAAACGCAGACCTAGCGCGCTTGGTGAAGATAGACGCAGCCAGATACCAGACATGGTGAGCATTCATGACAGGCCGCCAGAAGTCGACGAGAGGCTCATCCCTGGGCATAGGGAAGGCGACTTGATCAAAGGCAAAGGCAACCGTACAGCGGTTGGCACGATTGTGGAAAGAACAACACTGTTTACGGTGCTAGCGAAGATGGAAAAGGCCACTGCTGAATCAGCGGTCAATGGTTTCAGTCATGTATTGAATCGTATTGAAGCACAGAAACGATTATCGATGACGTATGATCAGGGACGTGAAATGGCAAGGCATGCTGAGTTAACAGAAAACACGGGCGTTAAAGTATACTTTGCAGATCCGCATAGTTCATGGCAACGTGGGATTAACGAAAACACCAATGGATTACTGCGTCAGTACCTGCCCAAAGGTGAAGACTTGAGTGTCTTCGGCCAAGAAGATTTAGATGCGATTGCGTGGAGACTCAACACGAGACCCCGAAAATCGTTAGGGTTCAAATGCCCTACTGAGTTGTTTACACCAGATGCATTTGATTTTAGGCAGCATCATGCTGCACTTTTTGCACTTCAACCTTGAAACCGCCGTAATAAATCCATAGCCAAACCTAAAAAAATAGCGCAACCTATCCAACTATTGCTGTTAAACGCTCTAAAACATTGACTCTTAACACGATGGCGAATCAAGCTAAATTGATAAATCATTAAGCAAAAGGCTAGGCCTAAACCAATAAAGTAGTATTGGCCAAACCCAATGAATTTACCAATATAAATCAATATCAGCAACATTGCTAAGTAGCACAGCGTAATTGCGGCGACATCAAATTTCCCAAAAAAAATTGCAGAGGATTTAATACCTATTTTCAGGTCATCTTCGCGGTCTACCATCGCATATTCCGTGTCGTAGGCGATTGCCCAAAAAACATTAGCCAATAACAACTGCCACGCCAGTGGAGGAATGTAGTTATTAATGGCAGCAAACGCCATTGGTATACCAAAACCAAAGGCAACGCCTAAATACGCTTGAGGGATTGCTAAAAAGCGTTTAGTTAGTGGATATGTAAAGGCTAAAAACAGCGCAGCAAATGATAAATAGATGGTAGTTTTATTAAGAAATAGCACCAAAAAAAACGCAAGCAAACTTAATGCTGCAGCTAAATAGCTAGCTTCTTTTATAGTCACTTCTTGTGTCGCTAACGGGCGATTTTTGGTGCGTTCGACCAAGGCATCATACTTTCGATCGGCAATGTCATTCATTACGCATCCTGCTGAACGCATAAGCGCTGTGCCCAAGATAAAAATCATCACGATTATCCAATCTGGTTGCCCATGACTAGCTATGGATAGCGCCCATAAAGTAGGCCATAACAACAGTAGAATACCAATGGGTTTGTCTAAACGCATTAAGTGCTCGTAAGCGTTTATTTTATCTATAAGCTGTTGTTTATTCATTATAAAATATTTCTTTTAAGCCATTGTATTTAGCATTATGATTTTAGTATGGCTGGCAAAAAGACTTCTGTGACTAAAATTTTAGCTTGGCCTAGATTTGAACTGCGTAGACTAAACACAGAACGCCTAGCCCATAAAGGCTGACCCGACTGCAGCGACTGGTTAAGCATTTGATTATTAGCTAAGGAATGGCGCAAAATAAGCTGATACAAGTGATTGTGGCTGCTCAGTTTTTTATAAGTTAAAGGTGTACGCTGAACTTTTGGGTTGGCAAACAAAATAGCACCCAATGGTTTCGAACCTAAACGCCCTAGTCCACGCCAATCGCCACGCAAGCTTTGATTCGGCAATACACTATGAGCAAATACTACGGGAACGCCATCACACACTAAAAGTACATCCCGCTGCAAAGCATGTTGTTGCGCTTTTAAAGCTAATAAAGCAGCTTCATGTTGTAATGCTTTTGCTTGCCTTAGCCGCAAAGGGGTCACTGAAAAGTGCTGGCTTTGCAGCTGCAAACGCATTGTAAGTGAGCCTTTACCAATCAAATAAGAACGAAACTTACCGCTATTGACAGGGCTTTTGAGCCAATTTTCACGATTATTTAAATGATGTAGATGCTGAAATTTCATAAGCACAATTATGGCATAAAACTATAAAGCCTTACTCACTTATACCTTTACCAGCTCAGCAGCCTTTGCCATCCATCTGGCCAAATGATGCTCTACCTCATGTGGATAGTCTTGCAACAATTTATCTGCGGTGCTCTGTGCAATTTCTAATAAATCTGCATCACGTGTTAAATCCGCAATTTTCAACATAGGTGTACCGCTTTGCCGCACGCCCATCATTTCGCCAGGGCCACGCAAATTAAGATCAGCTTGGGCAATCACAAAGCCATCGTTACTTTCATAAATAATTTTTAACCTTGCACGCGCTGTGTCAGATAACTTATTTTGATAGAGCAAGATACAAGCGCTTTTTGCTGCCCCACGACCTACGCGGCCGCGTAATTGATGCAACTGGCTTAAACCCATCCGTTCTGCGTGCTCTATCACCATTAAGCTCGCATTAGGTACATCTACGCCAACTTCAATGACCGTAGTGGCGACTAGTAGTTGAATATCGCCCTGACTAAAAGCCTGCATCACCACTTGCTTTTCTGCAGGTTTCATACGTCCGTGCACTAGCCCGACATGCAAATCTGGAAAAGTGGTTTGCATATTAGCAAAGGTATTGGTTGCAGTTTGCAGTTGTAGCACTTCGCTTTCTTCAATCAACGGGCATACCCAATAAGCTTGGCTACCCGTCATACAGGCATCGCGCACACGATTCAGCACTTCGTCACGACGTTCATCTGATACTAATTTTGTGGCAATGGGCGTGCGACCTGGCGGCAGCTCATCAATCACAGACACATCTAAATCTGCGTAATAACTCATCGACAAGGTGCGTGGAATAGGCGTTGCGGACATCATCAACTGATGTGGTGAAAAGGCTTTGCCAGGATGTCCGTTTCGCTCGCCTTTATTTTTGAGCGATAACCTTTGTTGTACACCAAAGCGATGCTGCTCATCCACGACTACCAAGCCTAACTTTGCAAAAACAACAGCCTCTTGAAACAAAGCATGCGTGCCAACGACCAATTGTGCAGTACCACTAGCAATAGCCACTAATGAAGCTGTGCGGTCTTTTTTACTTTGACTGCCAGAAAGCCAAGCAATATTGATTTCAGTATTAGTTACCCCCTGCATTAATGCTAACCAAGTACGCATTTTTTGATAATGTTGCTCAGCCAAAATCTCAGTAGGCGCCATAATTGCCGCTTGCCAACCATTTTCGATGGCTTGCAAAGCGGCCATCGTCGCAACCACTGTTTTACCACTACCCACGTCGCCTTGTAATAAACGCTGCATAGGATATGGCTGCATTAAGTCACGACCAATTTCTAAGGCAACTCTCTGTTGTGCCCCTGTAAGCGGAAAGCCAATATTCTTGAGCAGGGCTGTTATGAGTGTTTTAGCTGGCTTAAACGCAGGTGTCCCAACTGTTCTGCGACGCGCATAATGCTGGCGCATAGAAAGTTGCTGGCCTAATAACTCATCAAAAGCTAATCTGCGCCAACCAGGGGTTTGACGCTCATCCAAATCTCGTAAATTAGCATCAGGCGTAGGATGATGAATCGCTTGTAAGCTATCAGCATAACTTGGAAGATTATCTGATTTGACTTTTTTATACTGCGCGGCTGGTAAAGTTTCGGATAAATCACCATGAGCAAATGCCCACTTAATCCATTTACGAAGCGCACCCTGAGTTAAGCCTGCTGTAGTTGGGTAAATGGGCGTGAGCGTCTCGACAATAGGTTCTTCATCTTTCACACTGCGAAATTGTGGATGCACCATCTCCCAACCGAAAAAACCACCTCGCACTTCACCAAATACACGTAGCCTAGTGCCCACTTTTAACGCACTAATTTGACTAGGATAAAAATGAAAAAAACGTAGAGAAAGTTGTTGGCCGCCAATATCTTGCAATTTCGCGACAAGCGCTTTGCGCGGCTTATAGGTCACTTCATTATGGACAATTTCTCCTTCGACTTGAACAGAATCTCCAGTGCGTAAGTCACGGATAGCAGTAATACGCGTTTCATCGATATACCGCAGTGGTAAATGGTGCAATAGACCTTGGACATCAAAAACGCCAAGCTTTTGCAGATTTGCCAATAAAGGCTTGCTAAAAGCTTTGATGTTGGCGAGATCGGTCAGAGGGTTTCCTTGAACTTTAATAAACTCTGATGTTAGAAATAAGTGAGAATTAATTCGTCATTCCTGCATATGCATGAATTGAGGGCAAACAATTAATTTAGCGCCATGACCCCGTCAGCCTCAACTAATGCAGCTCTTGGTAAGGAAGCCACGCCTACCGCAGCACGCGCAGGGTACGGTTGTGTAAAATATTCTGCCATAATAGTATTAACCAACGTAAAGTTAGATAAATCAGTTAAAAAAACATTCAATTTAACGATATCCGCCATAGAACCACCAGCGGCTTCAGTGACTGCTTTTAGATTAGTGAATACACGATGAATTTGTGCTTCTATACCCTCTACCATCTGCATAGAAACTGGGTCTAAGCCGATTTGACCTGATAAGTAAACCGTATCTACTACTTTAACTGCTTGTGAGTAGGTACCAATGGCTACTGGGGCGCCATCTGTATGAATAATTTGTTTGCTCATTCTCTTGCTCCTATTTGCTATATTTATAAAATAATATTCTTAGAGTTTGATTAATTAACTAGTTTCTATTGATAGCAGCCAGTACATTCTGCTCATTACCCGCCAAATGGGCATCATAGTCTGGCAACACATCCGCAACAATTTCCAGTTTTTTCCAAGGTGCTGCTGGCGTTGCGCAGGCTGTTTGCGGCACAAAGCTTGATTCTTCTACGAGTGCCATTTTATGTATATAGCGCGGACAGTTAGGAAAAGTCTCACGCACTTTTACGCGGACCACAACTTTAGCTTCGGGCCAATTTTCGAGTAATTCGTCGTTAGCAGTAATACTCGCAAAGCCATTTACACGTAGGCGTGCCTGCTTTTCAAAATCCACAAACAGTAGGCCGACTTCACCGTTCACTAATACGTTGCCAGCTGACATAAACAAACCATTGCCGTCATAGATAGGGAAAGCTAGCTTCGTTTCATCTACCACTTTGACTAAGCCTTTATTACCGCCCTTATAAGAGCAATTCGCTTGGCCTTTATCATCAACAGTGGCCAAAAAAAACATGTTCTGCGCTTCAATAAATTCAGCATCAAGGGGATTAATTGAGGCCGCAATAATGCCGCCTTGCAGCCTATCGGCGAGGCGTCGCGTATCAAACTCATCTTGCAATTGACGATTACCTTGGTGAAAATATTCACTCATTCATGGTCTCCAAATCTTAGTTACTGGGTACGCTGCTCGCTACCCGACCCTTCAACACGATTAATTCTGACTACATCAGGTATTTTACGCAGATTACGCATTAAATCTGCCAAGTGCATACGATTATGTACTTGCACAGTAAAGTTGACATTGGCGTACTTACTGCCGTCTGGCTCCTCTACGCTGACATTATCAATGTTGGAATCGGAGTCTGCGATACCTGCGGCGATTTTCGCTAACATACCGCGCTCATTCGCCACCACCATTTTAAGATTCACTTTAAATAACCGCGTATTTTCAGGGTCCCACTCCACATCCAACCATTTATCAGGGGCTAAACGGAATTTGCGTACGCTTAAACAATCATGCGTATGAATAACCAAACCTTTATCCTTATTAATAAAGCCTAAAATTGGATCACCTGGAATTGGTCTACAACACTGTGCAAACTGCACTGCCATACCTTCAGAGCCACGGATGGTAATAGTATCCAAAGGTTTATGCTGGCCTTCAATCGGTTTTTCAGCGGTTTCACTGAGTGCTAAAAGCTGATGTGCTACCATTACATTAATGCGCTTACCTAGGCCAATGTCAGTCAAAATTTCATATTTGTCTTTAGCGTCATAATCACGTATTAACTTTTGCCATTGACTATTTTTAACTGCTGCTGGCTCTATATGCAACGCACGCAAAGCCTGATTGAGCATACGCTCACCCAAATGTGCAGACTCCGTTGATTGTTGATTTTTTAAATAATGGCGAATATGTGCACGTGCTTTGCCTGTGATGACATAGTTAAGCCATGTAGGATTTGGCTTAGCTAATGCTGCCGTAATAATTTCAACGTGGTCACCATTACGCATTTCAGTGCGCAGTGGAGCTAGTTCTTGATTAATTTTAACGGCTACACAGCAATTACCCACATCGGTATGCACCGCATAAGCAAAGTCGACCGCTGTTGAGCCTATTGGCAAAGCCAAAATATTGCCTTTAGGCGTAAATACGTAAACTTCATCTGGGAAAAGGTCAATTTTTAGATGCTCTAAAAACTCCAATGAATCGGCACTATCCGTTTGAATTTCCAACAAACGTTGTAACCATTGATGCGTTTGTTGCTGTAATTTAGTGAGTTGAGCATCTGTCGTTTTGTACAACCAATGCGCAGCAACGCCTGCATCAGCAATGTTATGCATTTCTTCACTACGGATTTGCACCTCAATTGGTGTACCAAATGGCCCAAATAAGGTGGTATGCAAAGATTGATAACCATTGGCTTTAGGAATTGCGATGTAATCTTTAAATTTACCAGGAATCGGCTTATAAAGCGCATGTAAATTACCCAGCGCTAAATAACAAGTTTGCATATCTTTTACAATGACTCGAAACCCATAAATATCGTAAATTTGTGAGAAAGTAACGGTTTTACCTGTCATCTTCTTATAAATGCTATAAAGGTGTTTCTCACGCCCAGTCACATCAGCCTCTACACCCACATCTTTTAGGCGTTGTTTAATCGCATCCAAAATTTTGGTAATGACTTCTTTGCGGTTACCACGTGCCGCTTTGATGGCTTTAGAAATCACATGATAACGATTGGGATAGAGATATTTAAAACTTAAATCTTCCAGTTCTTGATAGATGCTATTTAAGCCTAAGCGATTGGCAATTGGCGCGTAAATTTCTAGCGTTTCGCGTGCAATACGCTTTTGCTTTTCTGGCCGCATAATCTCTAAAGTTTGCATATTATGCAAACGATCAGCCAGCTTAACCAAAATAACACGCACATCTTGTGACATTGCTAACAGCATTTTGCGGAAATTTTCCGCCTGCACCTGCATCGCATCTTGAAATTCAATTTTGTCGAGTTTGGATAATCCATCCACTAATTCAGCCACTTGCTTACCAAACTTTTCACCAACCTCTTCTTTAGTAATTGGCGTATCCTCCACCACATCATGCAACAAAGCAGCCAGTAACGTAGGTGTATCTAAATGCAACTCGGCCAATAAGCATGCAACAGCCACGGGATGAGATATATAAGGCTCACCGCTGCGACGCATTTGCCCTTTATGTGCAGCATCACTAAAGCGATATGCCTCCCACACCAAGGCAACATCATCTGGCTTTAGATAATCTTTAAGTAATAAAGTAAGTTGTGAGTTTTCGGTATCAGCAGGTAAAAGAGGCGGTAATGAATTCGCTAAATCAGCTAAATGGTGCTCTTTACCATCTCCTTTAAAATGGCGTTTTACGTGTGTTGTAGGTATTTCTGCTGCCGGGGTTGAGATTGCAGCTAGTTCGAATTCACTGGGCTTAAGCGGCTTTTTTGGCCCTGGATTTGGTGTAGTAGGCGACATGGCATTAAACTCATTCACAAACAATATTTAAACATAACGATGTTGAGTGAGCTTAAGCATGATGACTAAATTAAATAAGACACATTAAGAATGTGTGCGATTTAAAATATCTACACCAATTTTACCTGCAGCGATTTCACGTAATGCCATAACAGTTGGTTTATCACGCAAACCATGTGTGCTGACTTGTGGTTCTGCACCATTCGCTAATTGACGTGCACGGTAAGCGGCAACCAAGGTTAATTGAAAGCGGTTTGGGATGTTGACTAAGCAATCATCTACTGTAATACGTGCCATATATAGTTCTCCAATAGTGGGTTATGTGAGTTGTTGGATTAAGGTTTGATACCGCGCTAACTGTTGGATGCTTTTCAAACGATGTGTGCGGATGATTGCGCTAAGATCTTGCAAGGCAATTTCAAAATTGTCGTTAATTGTAACATAATCAAACTCAACCATATGGCGCATCTCATCACGGGCAGCATTTACGCGCCGTGCAATTACTTCACTGCTATCTTTTCCACGATTATTTAGGCGTTGCTCCAAGACGTCCACTGACGGCGGCAATACAAAAATAGTAATGGCGTGCGGATAAATATTACGTACTTGCTGTGCACCTTGCCAATCAATTTCCAAAATCACATCACGTCCGGATTGTAGCGCTACATTCACCATTGCTTGCGAAGTACCATAACGTGCACCATGTACTTGGGCACTTTCTAAAAACCCAGCTTGTTCAAGTACGGCTAAAAATTCTGCATCACTTACAAAATGATAATCTTGCCCGTTAACCTCACCTACACGAGGCAGCCTTGTCGTGTGTGAAACAGACAAAGTCAACTGCGTATCTTGGCCCAACAGCGCTTTTACCAGCGTAGTTTTTCCCGCCCCGGAAGCCGCTGTAATAATGAAGAGATTACCTAAAATCATGTGATGCCATGGCTCAAATTAAAATAAATAACATGGCGACTTAATTGCACCAATCTGGACTAGGTAATTCGCTAAACACTTTTTTTAACCCTGCGCCCCAACCTTGACGCACCGCAGTATAGTAAGGGTCGTTTTCTGTGATGCGCTGATGACAATCTGCATGAAAACTATTTGTGCGGTACAGCATTAAATCGATGGGCGCCGCCACAGAAACATTGCTGCGTATAGTGGAATCAAAAGAAATAAGTAAACATTTTACCGCATCCATCATATCGCTATTGTATTTCACAACTCGATCAATAATCGGCTTACCATATTTGATTTCACCAATTTGAAAATATGGTGTGTCTTGGCTAGTTTCGATAAAATTACCCGCAGCGTAGACACTAAATAAGCGTGGTTTTTCGCCTTTGATTTGCCCTGCTAGCAGAATGCTAGCGCTAAATTCTGTTTTATGATTTTTAAGATGCTCAGCATCACGCTCAAAGACGCTTCTGACTTCATCTCCCACTATTTTAGCGGCATCAAACATACTGGCTATATTTTGCAAGTGTAAGCCATCATCTAATTTAACCGCCTCACGTAAGCCATTGACAACGGCTTGCGTAATAGCCAAATTTCCAGCAGTAAGGATGGTAATTACACGTTCGCCACGCACTTCAAATACATGCATTTTTGGAAAAATAGCCACTTGATCTACCCCAGCATTGGTGCGGGTATCGGAGGCAAGTACCAAACCTTCATCTAGCAAAACAGCAACGCAGTAAGTCATGGTGGATAATCAAAATTTTTTGATAAAAATAAATAATATTCAATCATAACATTGCACTCGTAACTGAGGTAGCTATGTATGCAATTGGAATTTAAATTAGTCTTTAATTTTATTTTGCAACCCAATGTCCAGATTTTCCACCTTGTTTTTCTAACAGCTTAATTTCACCCATCCTCATGCCGCGATCAACTGCTTTGCACATATCATAGATGGTGAGTAAACCGATATTAACCGCCGTTAGCGCTTCCATTTCAACACCTGTTTGACCTGTAGTTTCTGCTGTCACTGTGCAATTTATCGTTGAATTTTGCTCATCAATATCAAAAATAACCGCAACTTTAGTCAAAAATAATGGATGGCAAAGTGGGATTAAATCTGCAGTTCTTTTAGAGGCTTGTATGGCTGCAATACGTGCTATACCTAATACGTCACCTTTTTTATTATCACCTTGCATGACGTGCTGCAAAGTAGTTGCCAGCATTTTAATACAGCCAGTCGCCACAGCAACACGATGAGTACTAGCTTTTCCTCCAACATCGACCATGTGTGCTTGGCCTGCGCTATCAAAATGTGTAAGCGATTGTTGATCTGCATTATTTGATTTAGTCATGATTTAATGCCAATAAAATTATGTGAGATCGAGTTTGTTTAATCTAACTTGGGTGATTTGAGTAATGTGCAATTAATCACTGAACTGACTTAGCAAACTTGTTATCATAGATAATACCATGCAGTTTACTCCATTAAAAATCCGCTATGTGCCCGTAAAACTCACAAGTATCATCATATTATGTTATGCGATGATGTTGCAATCTGCATTTGCCGATGATCTGCCTGAGTTAGGCGACCACTCACAAACTGTGCTTTCTGCCGCTCAGGAAAAAGACATTGCAGAGCAAATTATGCGGGATGTTGCTGTGAGTGATGACATAGTACAAGATATTGAAATGATTGATTATTTGCAGGCTTTAGGGCAAAAATTAGTCGAGGCAGAATTCAGTGAAAGCGATGTCACGCAACCACTAATGACTTACAACTTTTTTGTGGTCAAAGATAATTCGATTAACGCTTTTGCAATGCCCGGCGGCGTGATTGGTGTGCATACAGGTTTAATATTAGCGGCGAATAGCGAATCAGAACTTGCCAGTGTATTAGGCCATGAAATTGGCCATGTCACACAGCACCATTTAGCGCGTATGCTAGCTAGTCAGCAACATGATACATTCAAAAATATAACTTCAATTGCGCTAGCATTATTGGTTTCACGGGCTAACCCAGAACTTGCAGGTAGTGCATTAACCGCGGCAGTAGCATCAGGCATTCAGCGCCAACTAGATTACACGCGCGAGCATGAACGAGAAGCTGATCGTGTAGGTTTACAAATTTTAGATAACGCTGGATTTGATGTGCGTGCTATGCCAGCTTTCTTTAAAACATTGCAGCGTGATACACGTTTTGTAGAGGGAAGTGCGCCTAGTTTTTTACGTACGCATCCGCTTACCGCAGAACGCATTGCCGATGTAAGTAACCGTGTTGAAGCAATGCCTTATCGCCAAGTACCAGATAGTTTAGAGTTTCAAATGATGCGTGCAAAAATTCGCGCTGGTATGAACAATTCCCAAAATGCCATTGATAGTTTTAAAAATAATATTGCAGAACGGCGTTATGTTAATGAAATTGCTGAGCATTACGGTCTAGGGGTGGCATTGTTCCGAAATAATGATGCTGATAGCGCATTAAAACAAGTGGAGTGGCTGCATGACAATTTATCAAATAATGCGCTGGTTCAAAGTTTAAATGCACGCATACAAATTGCGCTCAATCATCCCCAACAAGCAGAGGCCATTTATGCCAAAGCATTGGTGGTTTATCCCGCAAGCCGTGGCTTGATTTACGGATACGCCGAACATTTTTTAGCGGCGGATCGGCCACAGCAAGCATTAAAGTTGGTGTTAGACAAACAGATCTTTTATCCAAAGGATGCTTATTTTTATGAGCTCTCTGCTCGCGCTTATAGCATGCAAAATAAAGTATTATTACAACATCAAGCGCAAGGCGAAGCCTATGTGCGGCAATTTGATATAAAAAAAGCAGCAGATCAAATGTATTTGGCCGTGAAAGCCAATGATGGCAACTTTTATGAAAAATCCATTGCAGAAGCGCGTTTAAAACAGCTAAAAACCTTATTAATGGACGAAAAATCCAAGAAAAATATATAACTTTAACCAAGCTAAAAGTATGACATTTGTCAAAAAATTAAGTCAATAAAGGAAAAATATGCAACGTAGAATTTTTTTACAAAGCTTGTTAGGCTTGATGATTACTTTGCCATTACAAGCATTTGCTAAGCTAATAGGCATGGCATGGAATAAAAATGCATTTGTAGCTACCAAAATATTAGATGCCATTCAACGCTTAAATATAATTAATGAGGTTGTGAGTACGGATATTAACTTAGTTGCGCCAGATAGAGCTGAAAATGGGGCGATTGTACAAGTTGAGGTGACTAGTCATATTGCAAATACTGAGATAATTACACTATTGGTAGAACATAATCCCACTCCATTAATTGCTGAATTTATGTTCAGTAACGGCGCTTTACCGTTTATAGTGACGCGTATTAAAATGGCAGAAACATCTACAGTTAAGGTGGTAGTAAAAGCCAATGGACGCTATTTTACAACTAGCAAAAATGTGGAGGTACTTTCTAATGGCTGTGGTTGAACAAATGAATGTGGTTAAAACGAATGCGATGAAAATTCGAGCAAAGCTCGTTGGTGATATTGCAGAAATTAAACTTATTATTATGCACCCAATGGAAACTGGGCGTAAAAAAGACGATGCTGGTGAGTTAATTCCGCCACACTTCATTCAGTTAATGACTATCTCACTTAACGATAAAACGGTAATAGAAGCCCAATGGGGTACGGGAATTGCAAAAAACCCTTACTTCACCTGTCAGGTAAAAGCTCAACTAAACGACAGAGTCACTCTGAGCTGGCTAGATAATTTAGGAGAAACGGGTTCACAAGATACCTTGGTCATTGCTTCATAGGTCTACAATATAAACGCCTAACTCACTTGTAATTTCCAATCGCGCTCTTCGTCTAGATTAGTATAAATTAATCATAATTCATACTAATCTATTGTATTTTAATCTGCATGTCATAAATAAAATTTATCGTAACAATAATAATGATTGATTATACAAACCATCAACTCATTTATATAATCATGTTTAGAAATTTAGTTCAAACCAGCAACACTATTTTTAACCACTTAAATTAAGGAAAAAATTATGTCATTAATCAACACCGAAATCAAACCTTTCAAAGCACAGGCCTACCATAATGGTAAATTCATAGAACTAACCGAAGCTTCACTAAAAGGCAAATGGTCTGTTGTAATCTTTATGCCAGCGGCTTTTACATTTAATTGCCCTACAGAAGTTGAAGATGCTGCTGACAATTATCCAGAGTTTCAAAAAGCGGATACTGAAGTCTATATTGTTACCACTGATACGCATTTCTCACACAAAGTATGGCATGAGACTTCACCAGCAGTTGGCAAAGCCAAATTTCCATTAGTGGGTGATCCTACGCATCAGTTAACACGTGCTTTTGATGTGCACATTGAAGAAGAAGGCTTAGCGTTACGCGGTACGTTTATCATTAACCCAGAAGGCGTGATTAAAACTTTAGAAATCCACAGTAATGAAATTGCGCGTGATGTAAAAGAAACTTTACGCAAACTAAAAGCTGCTCAATTTACGGCTAAAAATCCAGGACAAGTATGCCCAGCTAAATGGCAAGAGGGTGCTCAAACATTGACGCCTTCACTAGATTTAGTAGGCAAGATTTAGTTCGGAAGGCCTAATTAGCACTTCACTCAAAAGGTAAAAAGATATTAACGAAGCGGCTTCAAGTAATAAGCTTGAAGCTTGCTTTGATATTCAATGGTTTAGGTTATTCTTTCCCTGACTGAATTCTTGAATATCCAAGTAAATTAAGAGAAAAATAATGGCTTTAGATACTACTATCAAAACTCAGCTTCAAAATTATTTGCAAATGCTAAGAGAGCCCATTGCGCTTGTCGCATCGCTTGATGAAACTGCCGGCTCAATGGAGATGAAAGAATTGCTAGAAGAAATTACTAGCATGTCGGACAAAATCAGATTGGATTTTGATGATAACGCACGTAAACCTTCTTTTGCAGTAAAGCGTGCTGGTCAAAACAAAGCTGAAATGGGCGTGCGCTTTGCAGGTATCCCAATGGGCCATGAATTCACTTCACTAGTGCTAGCATTATTACATGCTGGTGAGCACCCCATGAAGTTAGAAGCTGAAAAAATTGGACAAATTGCCGCGATTGAAGGCACCTTTAATTTTGAAACCTATATTTCACTCACCTGCCATAATTGTCCAGAAGTGGTTCAATCACTCAATATGATGGCCACGATTAACCCAAACATCACGCACACCATGATTGAGGGCGGTCTTTATCAGGATGAAGTGAAAGCACGCAATATTATGTCTGTGCCCACTATTTACCTAAACGGGGAAGAGTTTGGTGCTGGCCGTATGGATATTGACCAAATTTTGCCTAAAATCGATATTGGTGCAGTGGCGCGTGAAGCGAAAAAGCTTGATGCAAAAGCGCCTTATGACGTCCTAGTGATTGGTGGTGGCCCAGCAGGTGCATCTGCAGCTATTTACTCAGCGCGCAAAGGCATTAGAACAGGCATTGTAGCCGAGCGCTTTGGTGGTCAAGTGATGGATACCTTGGGCATTGAAAACTTTATTTCTGTTAAAGAAACCGAAGGGCCTAAGCTAGTGAGTGCGCTTGAAGAGCACGTAAAAATGTATGACGTTGAAATTATGAATTTGCAACGTGCAGAGTCTTTAAGCGAACCTGGCAAGCATGGCAACACCAATGATGAACTGATTGAAATCAAACTGGAGAGTGGCGCCACATTACGTAGTAAATCAGTGATATTAGCTACAGGCGCACGCTGGAGAGAACTCAATGTGCCAGGCGAGAAAGAGTATCGCGGTAAAGGCGTAGCGTATTGCCCTCATTGTGATGGTCCATTATTTAAAGGCAAACCTGTTGCTGTGGTAGGCGGGGGTAATTCTGGCGTAGAAGCAGCCATTGATTTAGCTAACTTTGTTGGTCATGTCACACTTTTACAGTTTGATACAGAGCTTAAAGCAGATGCAGTGTTACAGAAAAAACTACACTCACTGAGCAATGTGACAGTAATAACCAGCGCCCAAACGACAGAAGTGACTGGTGACGGCATCAAAATGAATGGATTAAGCTATAAAGACCGCATTACAGGTGAGCTAAAGCAGTTGGTTTTAGATGGTGTATTTGTGCAAATTGGCTTGTTACCTAATACTGACTGGCTAAAGGGTACGTTGAATTTAAGTAATTTTGGTGAAATTGAAATCAATCATCACAATGGGACTTCATTACCTGGCGTATTTGCTGCGGGTGATGTAACAACAACGCCTTATAAACAAATCATTATCGCCATGGGCGAAGGCTCTAAAGCAGCTCTGGGTGCGTTTGATTATTTAATTCGACATTAATTGGGATGATATGTCGATTAGTTACACGTTTTCGCTTTAAAAACTGCTTATTATCTTATAAAAAGGCCGCCTACAGCGATGTAAGGGGGCCTTAATTTTTTGACCCTTGTATTAATCATATAAAACATTTGGTACTAAAGGTATGGTCATATTTTATGTTTTTCATAGACATCTTGTACGCTGTACCTCAAAATCCATTTATCCGTATTAATAAAGTCAATATTTAGTTCTTGTTTATGTCGAATAATCTCTTTTTAATTGCAGTCGCTTTTTTGTTAGTGATTCTCAATGGTTTTTTTGTAGCGGCTGAATTTGCACTGGTTAAGCTTCGCCAAACAAGAGTCAAAGCCATTTCAAAAGTATACGGCTTTAGAGGAAAAATACTCGCCAAAGTACACGCTCAACTTGATGTTTACTTATCCGCTTGTCAGTTAGGCATTACGTTAGCTTCACTTGGTTTAGGCTGGGTTGGCGAACCTGCGTTCGCAGGTCTTCTCGAGCCTGTATTTGCTTATTTGGGCATTAAATCACTTGAGTTGATTCATGGGGTTTCTTTTGTATCTGCTTTTCTCACTATTTCATACTTGCATATTGTGCTTGGTGAACTAGCACCAAAATCATTTTCTATACGCCAGCCCGAGTTTGTAAGTGTTTGGACTTCTGTGCCGCTTTACCTATTTTATTGGGTGATGTACCCCATCATATGGGTGTTAAATAACAGCGCTAACTTTGTATTGAAATCTCTTGGCCTAGGTGATACAAACCATCATGATGCTTATTATTCCCCAGACGAATTAAAGCTCATTCTGAAAAGTAGTAGAGCAAGTGATAGCCTTTCGCGTGATGAATGGAATATCTTGGCGCACACACTAGACTTTAGCGATTTAGAAGTGAGTGATCTGATGCGTCCAATCAATGAAGTCGTTACACTTTCTGCTAGCAATACGTTTCAGCGAAATTTAGATATTATTGACCAGCATCGTTACAGCCGCTACCCTTATCTTGATGTAGACGGAGACGTGGAAGGCATTATTCATCTTAAAGATTTATTTATTGCCAAGTACTCAGATGAAGCACCACCCAATTTAAGCGAGTTCGTTAGGCCTGTTCAACATGTGCAGCCTAATATGCCCGCGATGGAGTTATTTAGACGCTTCCGTAAAGGTGCCGTGCATTTTGCGACAATAGGCTATAAAGGTCAGTCACTGGTTGGCTTTGTTACCCTAGACAACATGTTAGGTGCGCTTGTCGGTGAAATTCGTGATGAGTTTCGTCAAAGTCAAAATGATTGGACTAAATTAGAAGATGGCTCATTATTAGGAAAAGGTAGCCTACCTATTTTTACCCTTGAGCGTGCGCTAGATGTTGTAATAGAAAATGATGAAGTTGATTCTGTAGGAGGCTTGGTCATGTGGAAACTTGGCGACTTGCCCAAAGAAGGTGACAAAATAGCCTTCGATCAATTTGATGTGGTGGTTAAAAAAATGAACGGGCCAAGGATTGTTTTAATTAGAGTTTACTCACACAAAGGAGGATTTAGTTGAGTAATGCTTTGATTATGAGTTACGAAACAAAAAAGGAATAACTAAGTTAGCCCTTTTTATTATTCCATATCAGCTTAAATTTCTTCTACACTGGCGGCGGCAGTAAGTGCTGCCACGTTATCTTGTGTAAAAAATCCATCAAATTTACCAAAACGTTGTACATATTCAATAATAAGCGACGAGTGCTCAGAAGCATTAGAGAATATTTGTTTTAGCCCCTCTTCTTTTGAGCCAATTACATCTAGTAAAAAGCCTTTGCCTTGCTCTGCAATAGCATTTACAACGATATCAATATTTTCTATCCCGTCTTTTTCGCCATCTTTTACGGCAATCGCCACGTGGTGTAATCGCGGGCCATAGTTACGCACAAAGGTCTCAGTTGGCGAGGGCAAATGCAATAAGTGCGTGACAAAATATGGAGTATTATTTGCAGTAAATACTTTAGCCGGACTTTTTGACTCTGGAACAGGGTGCACACTTTTTGTAACATTAGTCGATGAGTTTTGATTGTGAATATTATAGGCGCCCCAAAAGTAGTAACTAGATAGTGATAAATACTCGAGTATGGCCACTTCGCGATTTTGGCTGTAAACACGCGTTGCTAAATGATCTACAGGTAATAATAACGCGTCTATACCCAGTTTAGTTTGTAGCTGTTTTGCTGCCGTATAGGCGGCTTGAACCTCTTGATTAATTACGCTCATGCCCAGCGCATAAACACGTAATTCATTAGGTTCACGTTCTAAATAGCCCACTACATTATGCGTGTAGGGTGATGGCTTGCTGAAGATGACATTACCTGGAAGCTCTAATTTACGCGTTTCATTTTGTTTAAAAAATCTAAACTCGCGTTCTTCTTGTAGTTTAACAACATCATGCAAGCTACTCACACGGAGAATTTCGCCCATATAACGGCTGTTCGGTTTTTTTGCACCCACAGGATAAACTTCATTTAGCGATCGGAAAATACCACGCAAATTAGGGTCTTTTACTTCACGGATGATTAAATCTGGAGAATTTAAGTCTATACGTAAAATATGCGTCCAGTGCGCTTCTGACTCTAGTGTGACCAAATAATAATACGGAGTCATTAGCGCGAGTTCGGCGATATATTGGATGGAATGATCGGGATCTACTGTAATCATTAAAGCATCAATTTCGTGAATCATGGCGGTTAAGCCTAAATCATCACGCTCTTTAAGTAAGCGACCTAAAAACTCTTCAAAAAATGAAGAGTTTTCTTTATCGCCATGACGATTAAATTGTAGTGAATTAAAACTGTGAAGTGATTTCATGTAACTATCTGACCTGTCTGCTTTTACTGATTCTAACTAATGCAGTTGTTATTTTAAAGTTTTTGAGTGTTTTTATATGCGTATGACTGATCTATTTTTAACGTTTATTGCTTAGCTGTTTTCCTTAGTCATTTCTGAGCTATTTATAGCTCATTGCTGAGCTTGTTGATTCTGTTGCACATGCACAATCATTTCCATGGTCTCATCTCCACCACCAGTGCGTATACCACTAGCTGGGCTTGCATCTTTATAATCCAAGCCTGCATATAGCTAAACGTACATGATATCTACTGGTTCTTACACCGTTTGATATATCAAAACTTACCCAGCCAGTTTCGGGCAAATAGACATCAGCCCAAGCATGTGACTCTAATAAGCTCGATTCTTTAGCAAACTCAGCCGTGTTTTGCGTCATAAATAAGTAACCACTCACATAACGTACTGGTAAACCTAAGATACGGCAACAACTTAAAAAATATGTGTGTGATCTTGACACCCCCAGCACCTAAACCAAGAGCGGCGGCGGCAGTCGTTTTGACGGCCGTACCACTTTTAACATAAGGTACACGTTTTAGAAGAGCTGATATCATTTCATCTAACAAACCAATATTAGCATTTACTTGACCGAAATACGGTGCTGCAAAGTCTTCAATTGCCTTATCTGGCAATGTTAGTGGTGTATAGCGCAAATAAATATCAAAGGGTACGTTTCAATTTGCACTGAGTTTGCTAGACTCGTTTCTACCTCACCTGATGCCAAAATATTGATTTCTGTGTGTGGTGCATCAATGACCAGCGTGTGCACCGCATTACCAAAGGCATCGTCGGTAGGGTGCAAATGACCATTTGCGCGGATACTCCAATGTTTAACATGCTGCCCAAAACCATCACGTGGTGGGAGCCGCAGCTGTTGAATCGTATAGTTAAGATTTTCACTATAGTGATATCGCGTACGATGCTGAATGCTTAAATGCATGATTTTAAGAAAAGTAGTAAGTTAATTTAGAGTTACTATTCAGCATATTAGCGTTCGGACACCGGTGGTTTTAAAAATGCACGTTGTATTTCTACGCTTAAATTATTATTTTCCCGAATAAATACTGTTAAAAATTCATGAAGGCCATTTTGGAAAATGGCTTCCATTTTTCCATATAACAAGAGTGAGTGTAATTCACCAGCCAATCGTCTGCATTCGTTTGCACCCAAGCTAGAGGCAGAGCCCGAAGAGCCACCTAAATTACGTGAACCCGCAAGACTACTTAAAATTGAGCTGATTTCATCAAAACAAGCACGCAGTGAACGCGGCATATCTGCCCGCAATACTAACAACTCAGCCACACGCCAAGGCACAATGGTATCTCTAAATATTTTTTGATAGGCCTGAAAAGCAGATACCGAACGTAATACTGAACTCCATTCATAATAATCTACCGCGCCACCAATCTCTTCTTCATCGGGTAGTAACAAGTGGTATTTCACATCTAACAACCTTGCCGTATTATCCGCGCGCTCTATAAACGAACCTAGGCGCACAAAACTAAAAGCATCGTCACGTAACATCGTACCAAAACATACGCCACGGAATAAATGCGAGCGGGCTTTTACCCAGTCACAAAACTCGCGTAAACCACCCTTTGCGAGGTCTACACCAATAAATTGCTCAAACTCTAACCACAACGCGTTAATATTCTCCCAAGTTTCGGAGGTCATCGCTACACGCACTGCACGCGCATTTTCACGCGCGCTACGCAAAGCATTGTAAATACTGGACGAGTTTTTGGAATCCATAGCCAAATAATGAATTACATTGGTAGCGGTGCAATCACCATAACTTTCAGTATAGTCATCAATATTGCCCGATATTTCCAATGCGGGTAGCCATAAAGCAGCTTCGCTGACTGCTGCATTTGGCACTAACGACATGTTGTAGGTGACATCTAGCACGCGTGCCATATTTTCTGCGCGTTCAATATAACGCGCCATCCAGTATAGATGATCGGCCGTTCTACTTAACATACGGCACTCCTTCGATTATTTCGCTGATTTGAGTTTGGCTATTAGCTGGGTTAGGCTGCTTAATATTTAATTCTGTTGTAATTGGCTGGCTATCTTTTACGCCACTTGGTCTTAACACCCAAGTGTCTTTAGTGCCGCCACCTTGTGAGGAGTTTACTACGAGCGAGCCTTCTTTTAATGCAACGCGGCAAAGCGCGCCTTGCACAAGCGATACGGTTTTGCCAGATAATACAAATGGACGCAAATCTACATGGCGTGGCGCAATGCCCTTTTCAACCAAGGTAGGGCAGGTAGATAATGCTAAGGTTGGTTGTGCAATATAATTGGCAGGTGCCGATAAAATACGCAATTTAAACTCATCTAGCTCTTGTTTGCTGGCTGCGGGGCCAACCAACATGCCATAACCACCAGAACCTTGTACTTCTTTTACCACTAGCTCGCTTAAATGTTCTAATACATATTTAAGCTCATCCTCTTTGCTTAGCTGATAAGTGGGTACATTTTCTAAGATAGGCGTTTCACCTAAGTAGAATTTAATCATTTCTGGCACATAAATATAAGTAGCCTTGTCATCTGCAACCCCTGTACCGACTGCATTTGCTAAGGTAACACCGCCATTGCGGTAAACTGAAACCAAGCCAGGCACGCCCAACATAGAGTCTGGATTAAAGGCTAATGGATCTAAATAATCATCATCAATACGGCGATAAATAACATCCACACGTTTTGGGCCTTCAGTGGTACGCATGTACACCGCATTATTGCGCACAAATAAATCTTGGCCTTCTACAAGCTCAATACCCATTTGCTGGGCGATAAAGGCATGCTCAAAATAAGCGCTGTTGTAAGCGCCAGGGGAGAGTAAAACAACTGTAGGATCAACAATACCTGCTTGTGCAACCGCGCGCAGATTATTGAGTAACACCTGTGGGTAATGCTCAACCGGCGACACGTTATGACGACGGAATAGCTCAGGAAACAGACGCATCATCATCTTACGGTTTTCTAACATATACGATACTCCTGAAGGCGTACGTAAATTATCTTCTAACACATAAAATTGCGAGGCAGAGGTGCGTACCAAATCAATACCTGCAATGTGTGCGTAAATTTGTTGCGGCACATCAACGCCAAACATCTCAGGACGATATTGTGAATTGGCTAAAACAGTCGCTGGTACAAGGCCTGCTTTGATAATATCTTGATTATGATAAATATCATGCAGAAACATATTGAGCGCTTTCACACGCTGAATTGCACCTGCCGATAACTTATCCCACTCATCGCAATCAATAATACGTGGCATCACATCAAATGGAATCAAGCGCTCAGCGCCATCGGTATCACCATATACGTTAAACGTAATGCCCACGCGGCGAAACAATAATTCAGCCTCTTGGCGTTTACTATCTAACTGCTGATGCGTGACATCTTTTAACCAATGTCGATATTGCGCATATAGCTCACGTACTTCATCGCTATCAATCACACCATGAGCGTTCATCGCATATTGCTCAAGCCACATTTCATCAAAAAATTTAGGGGGAGTATTTTTCATTAACGCTTTATCCTTTTGTATATGGTTTAAGCAAAGCGTATACCAACCATTTAGTTGTTAAAAATCAGTGCATTATATTTTTAGGGATTTGTTAAAACTCATTTACGCACACATAAAGTGCATAAATTACTTTTTCATCAAATGTTGTGCATAAATTTAATTGAGACTATTCACAACCGTATATTTAAAAATAGTTTAGTAGCTTTTCTTCAAATCTTAATTTACAAAAAATTACCAAACTTGCTATTCATCATATCTTTTAACGATTAGGATGGCATTAAAAATAAATTCAAAATTACACTTTAAAAAGTCTTATATCAATTAAAGGAAATATCAATGACTAACCATCCAGAAGTTCGTCCAACAATACAACCTTTCACACGTGAAACCGCCATACAAAAAGTTCGCATGGCAGAAGATGGCTGGAATAGCCGCGATCCAGAGAGTATATCCATGGTTTATACCTTAGATAGCCAGTGGCGTAATCGTGCAGAGTTTCCAAAGGGACGAGCTGAAATCGTACAATTTTTGACCAAAAAATGGGCTAAAGAACATGATTACCGCTTAATTAAAGATCTATGGGCGTTTGATGGTAACCGAATTGCTGTGCGCTTTGCCTACGAGTGGCATGACGAGTCTAATCAGTGGTTTCGCTCTTATGGTAATGAAAACTGGGAGTTTAACGAACAAGGTTTAATGCAATACCGCTTTGCCAGTATCAACGATTTACCCATTAAAGTGAGTGAGCGTAAATTTCATTGGCCTTTAGGTAGAAGACCAGATGACTATGAGAGTTTGAGTGATTTAGGTTTGTAAATTAAATCAGGTACGCCACAATAATCAAGTTGTAAGCAATATTTATAAACCAATGATGATGTGACGGACTATGCTTAATATTTAGCCGCGTAGCAAATTGACTTGTACGTTGACTATCAAGCCTGGCTTAGTAAAAGCTGGCCCTACAAAGCTACCAGCCACAGGAGGTACAGCTTCTGGATTGCGAGAAAAGGCTACCGCAATGTGCTGGTTATTTGTGACTAAGAAAGAAGTCGGGTCAAATCCTTTCCAGCCAGTACCTGGCAAGTAGACTTCAGCCCATGCGTGAGTAGTAGCAATTCCTGCCTCGGTTATACGTGCGTGTAAGTACCCACTTACAAATCGGCTTGCTAAGCCCATACGACGGCAAGCCTCAATAAACAAAGTGGCATAATCGCGGCATGATCCGCTACCCATTCAATGGTTTGAGCCAGCGTTTGCACGCCCGCTTCTTCGCGAATTTGATAACGAAATTGACGGTTAATCGCTTGATTTAGGCTTGTTAATAAACTAAATGTTTGTTGATTCTTTTGCAGTAAAACCATTCTATTAGCCAGTTATTCACTGAAAATTGGTCTTAGATAAAAATTGGCTGCTGAAAGGCAGAAAGATCAGCCCAATCACGCTCTGCATAGCTAAAAGGGTAATTGATCGCATAATCTTCAATGTAAAAATTGAATGGGGCTTCATCATAATGTTGAATCACCACTTCACTCGCAATGGTGAGGGTACTAGCCGATTTTAAAAAATAGACTACTGCTAAAGAGTTATCAAATACATCTCGATGCCATTTAATGCGGTAGTCAGGTGATATTTCAAGTATCGAAGATTCAATATGCACATCATGTTCTTCACGTGGACGAATGAGTAAGAGATGGGGTAGTAATGTGACTTCATCTGAAAAGAAGTACTCTGTTAAATGCTTAATTTTTAGGCGTTTCATGGTGTGTGCAAGTCTTGACTTGGCCAGCTAATAGGATGAGCTAGAAATTTGGTGCATCAGCATTAGGTGCATTGGCGAGTTTAGTGACGCGTACTTGCATGAGATTAGGACTTAGCATCGGCCCAAATTGATTAAAAATTGCGACATCCGCAGCATCATGCCCATAGGCAACAGTGACACGGCCACCACGAGGAACAACTTGTGTAGCATCAAATGTGTACCAACGGCCGCCCACGTAAGCCTCAAACCACGCGTGGAAGTCCATCGGCTGCAGTTCGTATAAAAAACCAACCACCATACGGGCTGGAATGCACAAACCTCTACAAAGTGCGATACCAAAATGTGCTAAATCACGACACACACCTGCGCGAACTTGGTTGACTTGCAAAGCTGAGAGCTGATACTGCTCAGCACTGGGGTCAAATCGGATATGAGTGCGTATCCATTGCTCAATCACTGCTACTTGGTCATAACCTGGTAGGACGCCCATCACAATTTCTTGCGCCATATCAATAAAACGGTCAGATTCGCAATAACGTGATGGTAATAAGTAAGTGAGTACTGCATCTGGCAGATTTTGCACCTCCTCAAATGGCGCGCCTGAGCAGGTGTCAATATAATCAGCGGTCATGATATCTGCCGAGGTTCGGATTGAAAACTCACCTAATGGTGCAATTAAGCGCTGGCATAGGTTGCCATAACTATCGGTAAACTCCATTGCTGGAACACTGGGAGTAAGTGTATAGGACTCTCGCGCTACCCATTGATGTAAGCCACTGCGCGGGCGTAACATTAAAATAAATGGCGTTGGCACACTCACATCAAACGTAAAATCACACTCGGTACGTAACCACATTCATTAAGCTTTCATCATGATGATGCGTTGATTTTTCTGTATTGATTTGATAGTCAAATGACGCACAATACACGACGATTATTCAATATTTTGTATCTGTTCGCGCATTTGCTCTATCAGCACTTTAAGCTCTATCGACACTTGCGAAGTTTCTGTAGAAACTGATTTAGAGCCCAAAGTATTCGCTTCGCGATTCAGTTCTTGCATTAAAAAATCTAAGCGCTTACCAGCCGCACCTTTGCCATTTAGGTTACGTTTAACTTCGCTAAAATGCGCAGTCAACCGCGTTAGCTCTTCATCGACATCCATTTTTTGTGCAAATAAACTTAGCTCTTGACGAATGCGCTCATCGTCTATTGTGTTCAATGTTTCTTGAAATTTAGTAGTGAGTTTTTCTTGATAATTTTTAATCAGCTGCGGCAATAAAGGTTTCACCTTTGCCACCAACTGCTCGGCCTCAGTTAAGCGCTCAAATAACAGCGCTTTTAGCTTTTCGCCCTCACGCATGCGTGCTTCAACCAGTGCTTGCAGGGCTTCTGTCAAGGCTGTGGTTAGTGTATTAGCCAAATCATCGATATTGATACTATTGCTAATCATCACCCCTGGCATACTCAGCACATCGAGCAAATTAACTGGTTGGCTTTGAGGAAAATAAACTTGTGCCGTCTGAGTAAGTTCAGCCAACTGTTGTAAAACTTCATGATTAAGCTGTTGCGTTTTAGCAGAATTGGCTAAAGGCATCACACTTAAACGGCACTCTACTTTGCCCCGACCAAGTTTTGCACTCATTAATTCGCGGACTTGCGGTTCAAAACTACGCATCGTGTCATCTAATTTTAAATGTAATTCCAAATACCGGTGATTCACAGAACGTAATTCTATCAGCAACACGCCGCCTATAATTTCGCGCTCCACTGCAGCAAAACCTGTCATGCTGAGGATATTAGAGATTGGGGTACTGGGTTGTAAGTTTGAGACTTGTATCATTTTTAACAATTCTTAAAGTAATTTATAGTAATAATATGAAAACCGCTGATTTCATGGCAAAATAATAAAATTAGTAGCTAAATTTATGAGTTTAAATATGGGTTCAAAACATACTGTTTTTCATATTATTTATACTGCGTATATCTTCAGCTATTTTCAATAATAAACAATCAAACGTAAAATTAAATTTAACTCAACACATCTGTATGGCGAACACTAGCAATCAAGCGCTACCCATAGGCTACCAACTCAACGACTATAAAATTGTTAAAGTCTTGAGTACAGGCGGCTTCAGCTTGGTATATCTGGCACACGATCAAAATAAAAGAACAGTCGCTATTAAAGAATATATGCCAACCAACTTAGCCTTACGGGAAGATGGTCATACAGTATTAATCAATACAGAAGATGACTCGGTCACTTTTAAACACGGTCTTAAATGCTTTTTTGAAGAAGGTTTAGCACTAGCTAAAATCGACCACAAAAATATTATACGCGTGCTTAATTTTTTTCGCGCTAACAATACCGTATACATGGTCATGCAATATGAGCGAGGGAAACCTCTACAAGATTTTATACTCGCACAAGAACAACCTTTAGATGAAGCGTTTGTTCGCAAATTATTTGCCGAAATGCTAAATGGTTTGCGCGAAGTTCACTCACAAAAACTACTGCATTTAGATATTAAACCTGCCAATATTTATATTAGGCAAGATAACTCTCCCGTATTACTCGACTTTGGTTCTGCTCGTCAAATTTTAACTGGTGTACATGCAAAACTAGTACCTAGCTTTACACCAGGGTTTGCTTCTCCCGAACATTATATAGATCGTAAACAACTCGGTCCTTGGAGCGATATTTATAGCTTAGGTGCGAGTATGTACTCTTGTTTATCCCGTGCATCGCCTCTAGCTGCTAACTTAAGAACTGTAAATGATGTATTAATTCCTGCGCAAAAATTAGGAAAAAACATTTACTCTGAGCATTTTTTAATAATTATCGATAGCTGTTTAGCTTTGAATCCGCTAGAGCGTCCAAAAAGTGTGTTCTCTTTACAAAAAGATTTAATGCAAAGCTTTGTTTTTGAAGAAAAAAAATTGAGCAAAATCGGGCAACTAAAAAAGTTCTTAAATTCATCACGTTAAGCAAGATTACATTCTTATGAAATTTACTATTCATCAAAGTAGTCGACAAGGTGGTAGACCTTACAACCAAGATCGGCTAGCTTACTCATATAGTAAAGATGCTTTGCTACTGGTGGTGGCAGATGGCATGGGTGGCCGTCAGCATGGTGAAATTGCCGCGCATTTAGCCGTTAAAACGCTCACAGATACTTTTCAGCGCCTTGCGGTACCAACACTGAGTAGCCCAGCTCGATTTTTGACAGAAAATATCCAGCAAGTACACGACATGATTGCCAATAACATTCAAACAGAACATTTGATTGAAAAACCTGGCACCACCGTTGTGGCTGCTATTATTCAACGTGGTGTGTTGTATTGTGCGCATGTTGGCGATTCTCGGCTTTACCATTATCGCGATGGCCATTTGCTATTTCGCACAGAGGATCATTCTATCGTCCAAGCCTTGTTTAATCGAGGGGTTATCAAACAAGATGACATGGCACAACATCCATATCGCAACCGCATCTACAACTGTTTGGGTGGTGAAGAGACGCCTAAAGTGGAGTTATCTGATAAACATGAGTTATTAGAAGGCGACACTATCTTGCTGTGCACAGATGGCATTTGGGGTGTTGTGGATGACGATAGAATTAAAGAGTTATTGCATACTAATGAGATTGATCAAGCCATTATTAAACTATTAGATGAAGCCGAAATCAACGGCGGTGATGATAGTGACAATATGAGCTTAATCGGCTTGCAATGGGGTGATCGCCAATCAAGCAACTTTGTTATCTCAACTTTGACCATGCAGTTAGGCACAACGACCACCATCATGAATCAAATAAGTGAGCTTGAAAATGATCAAAATATGCAGCATGACCTTACAGATGATGTGATTGAAGATACCATTGCAGAGATTCAAGCGGCGCTCAACAATGCCAAGCAAGGCCGCAAACTAAAATAGCTAAAAACAATTAAGCGTTTATGCAACATGGCGCTTGGCTTATAATAGGTTTTTGATATTGTTAAAGACGCCAGCCTCATGCAAACAACCACAACCCGCCCTAGCCAACGCGCCAACAACGAATTACGCCAAGTTGAAATTATCCGTCACTACACCAAACATGCCGAAGGCTCTGTGTTAATTAAATTTGGTGATACGCATGTGCTTTGTACAGCAAGTGTAGAAGAGAAAGTACCTAGCTTTTTGAAAGGCAAAAATCAGGGCTGGGTGACGGCAGAATATGGCATGTTACCGCGCAGTACTGGTAGCCGTATGGATCGTGAAGCAGCCAAAGGCAAGCAAAGTGGCCGTACTCAAGAAATTCAACGCTTAATTGGTCGCAGCCTCCGCGCAATTATCGATCTTAAAAAGCTGGGTGAACGCAGCGTGCATATTGATTGTGACGTTATTCAGGCAGATGGTGGCACACGTACCGCTAGTATTACTGGTGCTTACGTTGCACTGCAAGATGCAGTGAACACTTTAACTTCTAAGGGTTTGATTACCGAATCACCACTTAAAGATAGCGTGGCCGCTATATCAGTGGGCGTTTATCAAGGTACACCCGTACTGGATTTAGACTATATTGAAGATTCTGATTGTGATACCGATATGAACGTAGTCATGACAGGCAATGGCGGTTTTGTTGAAATTCAAGGCACAGCAGAAGGTGAACCATTTCAGCGTGCAGAAATGGATGCCATGCTAGATCTGGCAGCACATGGTATTAAGCAATTAGCGGCAAAACAACAAGCAGCATTATCTAGCTCATAATTTTATTACAACTAGATACCATCATGACGCAAGCCACTAACAACATTAGCAAACTCGTATTAGCTACTGGCAACTTAGGCAAGATAAGCGAAATGCAAGCCTTGCTAAAAGACTTGAATATTGAAGTATCGCCTCAATCTGATTTTAGCGTATTAGAATGTCCAGAGCCATACTTTACCTTTATTGAAAACGCATTAGCAAAAGCACGACATGCTAGTCGTATTACTGGACACCCCGCTTTAGCAGACGATTCTGGCTTATGCGTAACAGCACTGCAAGGCTCTCCAGGCGTGCTTTCTGCCCGATATGCCTGTGAAAATAAACATGATGAAAAGTCGGATTCTGCTAATAATGCCAAATTATTACAGGTCCTAGTCAATGAAGATAACCGACAAGCTTATTACTATTGCATCATGGTATTAGTTCGACATGCTGATGATCCACAGCCGCTTATCAGTGAAGGGGTTTGGACTGGCGAAATATTACTTGAAGCGCGTGGAGATGGTGGATTTGGTTATGACCCACTATTTTTGGATGATAAAACCGGACAAACTGCTGCAGAGCTCTCATCTGCGATTAAAAACCGTATTAGCCACCGTGGGCAAGCATTGCACAAGTTATTGCTAAAACTTGAGAGCATTCAACATGACTAAGATTTTATATGGGTAAGCACATTGACAAAAATAACTGGCCAATCTGGCTGCGAGATGATGACAGTGTTGTCGCTTGTAATGAAAAAATTAAAATGATGAAAGAAAACTTTGATGAAATTAAACAAATCGTTCAGGATGCCCTTGAAGATGGCTTGCTAATGGAAGTATCTGAAATACAAATGCGCGAAGCTTTGCATGCATTAATTGAAGAACTGGTGAATCCGTATCAAAAAAATAATTCCAATTAGTAATCAGATTAGCGCACTAAACGCTAGGCCAATCAACACTGAGGCCCCACTCACTGGCGACGCTACACTTTCTGGCTTAAAAAACTCACCGCCACTTTCGCTGTACATTCATATTCCATGGTGTGTTAAAAAATGCCCTTATTGCGACTTTAATTCACATGAGTCCAAAAAAGACATTCCTGAAACATCCTACGTTGATGCTTTAATTGCAGATTTAGAACAAGCTGTACCCAATATTTGGGGGCGCAAAATACGCAGTATTTTCTTTGGCGGCGGCACGCCTAGTTTGTTTTCTGATGATTCTATTGACCGTATTTTAAGCTATGTACGCATGCTTACACAGTTAGAATACGGTGCAGAAATAACTTTAGAAGCCAACCCTGGCACAGTGGACGCAGCCCATTTTTCTGGCTATAAACAAGCAGGGGTTAATCGTCTATCTCTAGGCATACAAAGCTTTAACGACAAACATTTATATGCACTTGGGCGCATTCATAATCAAGTGCAGGCTAAACAAGCTATTAATTTGGCACTCAATACTTTTGATCAAGTCAATTTGGATGTCATGTATGGGCTGCCGAATCAAACCTTAGAACAGGCGCTAGAAGATGCACAAACTGCGTTAGATTTTAATACTGCCCATCTTTCGTTTTATCATCTAACTTTAGAACCCAATACAGCGTTTTATCACACACCGCCTAGCCTGCCCGATGACGATTTAAGCGCAGTCATGCAAGAGCAGATTGAACTGCTGCTTAAAAACAATGGATACCAGCATTATGAAACCTCGGCCTTTGCAAAACCCAATAAAAAGTGCAGGCATAATCTCAATTATTGGCAGTTTGGTGATTATTTAGGCATAGGTGCTGGCGCTCATAGCAAATTAAGCTATCACGATAAAATGACACGTGAGAGTCGCTATAAACATCCTAAGCAATACATGGAAAATGTGCATTCAGGTAAGCATATTGAGCAAACGCAAATCATTGGGCGTGATGAACTGGGCTTTGAGTTTATGATGAACGCACTGCGTCTCAACGATGGTGTACCAGTCAGCTTGTTCGTTCAACATACCGGTTTAAACTTAAACACTCTCAATAGTAAACTGCATATTGCGCAAAGTAAGGGCTTGTTGGAAACATCTTTAAGCGTGATTAAACCAACCTTACGCGGACAACGTTACCTTAACGACTTGCTACAAATATTTCTTGATTAAACTTTAGCCTCTTTGTTAGCATTTTTCCTGCTTTGTAAATGGTCGAGTCAACGATAATTCGACCATTTTAAGGATGACAATGCAAAGAAGCGTTTATAAAATCCATGGCTAATCGCCTCCACCTCCACATTATCTTTACTCATCACCATCAATACTTTTGGAAGTGAAACCGTTACTCCATTGCAAATTAATAGCGTTTGGGTCGTTATCACTCGCGCTCTCGTTTTTTAATGCAGGCAGGATTTGCTATGCTAGAAACTGGCATGGCGCGCCCCAAAAATGCTGTTAATGTGATGATGAAAAACTATATGGTTTTATGTGTAGGCTCCCTTTTTTCTGGTTTGTAGGTTACGGCCTCATGTTTGGCACTAATTTAACAGTTGGGTAGGCTCTGATCATTTCGTGTTAACTTATACTGATGACTAGGAGTTTTCAGTTATTTTTTTCAGATGATGTTTGCTTCTACAGCGGCCATTATTCACAGTGGTGCTATGGCTGAGCGTACTAATTGCTCATCATACCTGTTGGAGGCAATCGGCATTACGACTGTTATGTACCCCGTACTAGGTAGTTGGACTTGGAACGAAAACGGCTTGCTTAAGCATATTGGCTTTATCGATTTTGCAGGCTCTACTGTGGTGCATAGCGCAGGTGAGCGGTGCTCATTAGCTGGGATTATCATATTAGGCCCATACCAAGGGCGCTTTGGTGCAAACGGCAAAGCACATGTAATTCCTGGTCATAACCTTGGCATGATTTCGATCGGCGGATTTCTACTCTGGTTCGGTTGGTTTGGCTTTAACGCAGGTAGCACCTTAGCGTCTAGCACTAATATTGGGGATAATGTAGTGAACACAGAGCTTGCTGGTGCAGTAGGTGCGATGCTCATGAGTTTAACTACTAAGCAGCTAGCTTTAATGGGTAATGCCATTAACGGCAGCATTGGTGGCTTAGTGGCAATTACTGCGAGCTGTGCCACTATGGATATACCTTTTGCAATACTCACAGGCATGATTGGCGGAGGTATTTCCATACTGGTGTTATGTTGTTAGAAAAATGCCGTTTAGATGATTTTGTAGGTGCGGTTTCTGTGCATTGCTTTTACGGAGTTTGGAGCACGCCGGCAGCAGGCTTATTTTTACAAGGTAACCTTTTTGAAGCTCATCAAATTTTAGTACAACTGATTGGAATTGCAGCTACTTTTATTTGGGTATTTTTTGCTAAACTTATTATGTATAGCTTAATTAAGGCGTCTATTGGTTTACGTGTTAACACAATGCATCAGTATCGCGGCTTAGATCTTACTGAGCATGGTGAGGTTGGATACCCTGAGTTTAATAATGATGCTGCTTATAAAATTGACCACGTTAAAGACTTACAGAAACTGTAAGGCGCGATATGACAATAAATATATCAAAAGATATTAAGCTTCGTCGCCGTGCAATTTATACAGAATTAAAACCTTTTTTAAATCAATCTGATGTATTTTTAGCGCTACAAGTGTGGGAAAAAGGCTACTCATCACAGCCCACTTATGTCCTAAATGCTTATGTTAAAAGCCTTTGTACAACACCAGCGCTTAAAGAGTAGCGCAACAATATATTTAAATCACTTATTCATGCTTTAGAAATGCCAGAGAAACAATTATTAGCCGACCCAAGCTCTCAAATTAGTTTAAAAGCAGAATCAGCGGCCTTTCGTGAGCGGAGATTAAGAGCAACAACTCAACTAGATGAAAGAAATGCAATTTTTGTTGCCTTGATGTTACAGTTATTTTCGCGTGCAGATGAATTGACTGAAAAAAGTATGCGTAATTGGTTAATTAATAATTTATCTAGTATCAATACACAAGAGAGACGCTTATCACAATTAAATGATAGGTTAATTGATAAAAATGCGACTTTACAAATCAATTATGATTTAGTTTTGCTCCAAAAAATAGTGCACCTTTCATATATGGTGTTGTGTGAATATTGTGGCCCAGCAAAAGCAGACCAGCACTTAGCTCAATCAATTAAACAAAATAGAGCCCTTAGCTAGTGCGCTTAAATTTAAAATACATGATTTATTGTAACTACGTGCTTAAAATCAATTCGCACTTATTGTTGGAGCGTTTGTTGCTTAGTCTATAAGAGCATCCCATTTTAGGAAAATACAATGGCTTCGATTAGTAATCACCAAACTGAACTAAAAGAAAATATACGTTACTTGGGTCGTGTATTGGGTGCCACCATTAAGGCTAAAGACGGTGAAGCTATTTTTGATGTTGTAGAAACAATCCGTAAAACAGCTATTAAATTTCACCGTGATAATGATCAAGCGGCTAATGAGTTACGCGAGAATCTTTTCAAAAGCTTACGCCAGATGAAACCATTGCTGTTGTACGCGCATTTAGCTATTTTAAACATTTGGTTAATATTGCTGAGGACTTATACACACGCCAACAAACACGACTCAATGAAGATAATCTAGCGCCTAGTATTTCGGCGCACTCCATGGCTAAACTTGCGCAAAAGAATGTACAATTTAATGAGGTACAAATCGTTTTTTAAAACAGCTTTAGCATCTCCAGTACTTACTGCTCATCCCACCGAAGTACAACGCAAAAGTATCTTAGATATAGAGCTGACCTTATTAAAATTACTTGCTAAGCGAAACGGTTTTTTATCTAAAAAGAGCTAGAATGTAACAATTTGCTTATTCTTGGTGCAATTACCTCGCTCTGGCAAACACGTTTTTTGCGCTACTTTAAACTAACAGTTGCCAATGAAATTGATAATGCACTAAGTTATTATCAATAAAAAAATTATAGCGACGATTCCAGAGCTTATGCAAGATTTAGAACGTGAACTGAATGAGCATTTTGCTGCAGAAAAGTTGATAGAGAAAAATTTAGCTAAAGATACAATTGGTGATTACCAATTGCCTAGCTTTTTACAAATGGGTAGCTGGATAGGTGGTGGCAGAGATGGCAATCCTTTTGTAAATGGCTCAACTTTAGCGCAGGCGGTTAATCAACAACCTTCTACAGCCTTCAGTTTTTATCTATGTGAGCTAGACGACTTGCGTCGTGAACTGTCGCCTTCTACGCGCCTAATAGGTGTGAGTTAGCAACTGATGGAAATGGCGCAGCTATCTCAAGACAAATCACCTCACAGACAAGATGAGCCTTATCGCCTAACGCTCAATGCTATGTATGACAAACTTTTTTAAACAGCCCGTTTATTGGCGATACAAGAAGATGCTACCGATAATAAGGTCATCGCCTATGAAAAGGCAGAAAGCTTACTGGCTGATTTAAACGTAATTACATGCTCGTTGATGCAAAACAAAGGTCAAGTACTTATTTATTCACGCTTAGGCGAACTTATCAAAGCCATTGAAACTTTTGTTTTCACTTAGCCACTGTTAATATTCGCCAGTCTTCTGATGTACATGAGGCGGTCTTTGAAGAGTTATTGATGAAGGCGGGGTTTGACTTTAACTATAGTGAGTTGGACGAACAAGAGAAAAATAAAAACATTACTAGATGAACTCAAACAGCCACGGCTATTATTTTCGCCTTACCAACACTATTCGGAATTGGTACGTACTGAAATTGAAGTAATAAATACTGCACATGATATTCGTCACATTTTTGGCTCACGTGCAATAAGGTAGTACATTATTTCACGTACAGAAACCGTGTCTGACCTACTTGAAGTAGCTTTGTTACAAAAAAAGCAGGGCTGCTGCGCGGTGCTTGGGGCTTACCAAAAATACAAGTAGATTTAAATATTGTACCTTTTTTCGAAACCATAGCAGATTTGCGCCATGCCCCTATGATTATGGGGCAATGGCTAAGCTTGCTGGGTATTCGTCATATCACGCTATCAAGATAACGAACAAGACATCATAGCGCAACCAGATGCCGCAGTAGATGGTCAATTTCGCCTGACTGAGCAAGGCGAAATAATTGGTAATAAGTACTATGACCCTATTGTGGGCAGGCAACATCTTGAAACATTAATTGCAGCAACTATTGACGCAACCTTGTTCCCACAAAATGCCTTAATGAGTAACAAACGCAAATCATTTGAATCCGTTATGGAAACACTATCTGCTACAGCCATGACCAGTTACCGCAACTTAGTTTACGAAACACCAGGTTTTGCTAAGTATTTCTTCAGTGAGACACCGATATCAGAAATTGCTGAGCTTAATATTGGTAGTAGACAATCTGCACGCAATGCAACACGACGCATTGAAGATCTACGGGCAATCCCTTGGGGCTTCTCATGTGGGCAGTGCCGCTTGCTATTACCTGGATGGTTTGTTTTTGGTAGCGCTATTCATCAATATTGGAATGTAGATGACTCATTAAAAAACAATCTAGCGCAGACCTTGCTTGACATGCTAGAAGATTGGCCATTATTTACTACATTAATAGCTAACATGGATATGGTATTAGCCAAAACTGATTTTGTAGTTGCAAAACGTTATGCGCAGTTAGTTGCAGACTCAAACTTAAGAGATGAGATATTCAAACGTATAGAACAGGAGTACGAACGCACTATTCAAGCGGTTAATCTTTTACTCAATAGCAACGTTCCCTTAAGTTGTAATCCAACTTTAGCCAATTCTATGAGAAATCGGCTACCTTATTTAGACCCGCTTAATTACTGACGAGTATCGTTAATTAAGCGCTTCAGAGCTGGCGCAACAGACGAGCGCATCAAACAACGGATATTATTAT
>JACMMS010000113.1 GCA_014378915.1 Methylophilaceae bacterium | reverse complement strand
GTCACCGCTTTCCAAAGCGCATGGCCACGCTGCCACCGTCTTTCAATCCTAGGTTTGGCTGACAACCCGTCCGCGCTACCTTGCGCCAATGCTGCGCGATACTTGCCTGCAATCGCTGGTCGACCACGTCCAGGTTTCTCTTTTACTCACCCATTGCAGCGAAGCTCGGCTTACCGTCGAAACGGATCGACCCAATCCAACGGCAATCCAACTAGGCTTAAACCCTAATGTTAACTGCGCCTGTATAACACTGCGCTCTTCAATACTGAATTGATTGTAATTTCCCATGTAACTTCAAGCCTATAGCCATAACCGTATACCGACACTAAATGAAAACCATTTTCTGGGCGTAAATTTAACTTACTGCGTATTGGAGAAATATGTGTATCCAATGTGCGTGTAATGGCATCAGCCATTTGAGTGCCCCACAACTGCCCTTGTAAATACTGGCGAGATAATAAACGACCCAAGTTTTGAAATAAAAATAATGCCAATTCAAACTCTTTATTTTTTAATGTAAAGTTTGTGCCATTAAGCTATACGCCTTGACCTTCTGGCAAAAACGTATATTTGCCAGAACTATATTTGTTCGCCGTATTAACTGAAGGGTTAATACGGCGAATTAAAGCCTCAATCAGACCGACCATTTCATGTATCCGAATCGGTTTCCGAATGTAATCATCTGCGCCTACTGTAAGTAGCATAAGCAACATCACGTTCATCACGACGGTTAGTAATAAAATAGGAACTGTTTTTGATTTATTCTCTCGTACCCATTTAACGACTTCTGGTCCTTTAATATCAGGTAGCTCCCAATCCATAATCAAAAAGTCGTAACTTTCACGGCGCAATACTTTGATTAAATCTTGGCCATTTGAATAACTATTGCACTCATGCCTCAAGGTAGAGATGATGGTTTTAATTAATTCAAGTTGGGAAACTTCATCATCGACCAATGCAAAACGCATTGACTATTCTTATTTACATAGCGAATTAACTTAATAAGCTCATTTTGTTAAATGCACACAATATTTAATATATTACATAGTGCTTTATGTATTAATGCTTTAGGTTTGCCTTTTGAAAATATTGTGCCATTTTTAAAATTTAGATAGTTCGCTACTCTACAGTGACTGATTTTGCTAAGTTACGTGGCTTATCAACATCCGTACCCTTTAGCAAGGCGGCATGATAAGCCAACAACTGTACTGGAATGGTATGCAAAATCGGCGATAATACGCCAACATGACGTGGTGTACGTATAACGTGCACTCCTTCACTTTCAACAAAATGACTGTCAGCATCTGCAAATACAAATAATTGGCCACCACGCGCTTTGACCTCTTGCATGTTAGATTTCACTTTTTCTAACAGCGCGTCATTCGGTGCAATCACCACTACTGGCATATTTTCGTCGACTAAAGCTAGTGGCCCATGTTTTAGTTCGCCCGCAGGATAAGCCTCAGCATGAATATAAGAAATTTCTTTTAGCTTGAGCGCGCCTTCCATTGCGATAGGGTAATGAATACCTCGCCCTAAAAATAGTGCATGCTGCTTGTTGGCAAAAGCTTTCGCCCATTCACGAATTTGTGGTTCTAAGTTAAGTGCATGTTGTACGCTGCCACCTAATTGACGCAAAGCAGCTAAGTATTGTTGCTCTGTGGCTATATCTAACAGGCCGCGCTCTTTGGCTAAAGTGGCCGCCAAAGTAAATAGCGCAACTAGTTGTGTTGTAAAGGCTTTAGTTGAAGCAACGCCAATCTCTGCGCCAGCACGTGTGTAGTAAACCAATTTTGAAGCACGCGGTATCGCGCTTTCTTGTACATTACAAATAGCTAATGTCTGGTTTTGACCCAATGATTGCGCGTGTTTGAGCGCTTCCATTGTATCTAAAGTTTCACCTGATTGTGAAATTGTGACAATGAGCTGCATAGGGTTTTGCACTGATTGCCTATACCGATACTCGCTTGAAATTTCCACATTCGTCGGAATTTTAGCAATACTTTCTAACCAGTATTTAGCAGTTAAACCCGCGTAATAGCTCGTACCAGCGGCTAAAATGAGTACGCTATTCACCTTAGCAAACACATCAGAAGCTTCTTTGCCAAATAATGCATTACTGAAACTTGCATCATCTATTAAAGCTTCAATGGTGTCGGTTAATGCGCGTGGTTGTTCATGAATTTCTTTTTGCATAAAGTGGTCGTATGGGCCAAGTTCTAATGAGTCCAGCGATACATCACTTACATGCACCTTACGCAAAGCTGGTTGACCATCTTTATCGAGTATTTCTACTTTATCGGCAGTAAGTATTGCAACATCGCCATCTTCTAAATAAATGACTCGGCGCGTGACCGATAACACTGCGGAAACATCTGATGCAATAAAATTTTCACCTTCGCCTAAGCCAATTAATAATGGGCACCCTAACCTAGCGCACACCATAACATTGGGCTCTTTTATTGAAAGAACGCTAATAGCAAAGGCACCCATTAGTTCAGCCACTGTTTTTTGTGTAGCAGCTAGCAACGCTAAGCCTTGAGCCTGATAATAATGAATTAAATGCGCAATCACTTCGGTGTCTGTTTGAGATTCAAAGACATAGCCTAATGCCTTTAGGCGATCGCGTTGCTCATCGTGGTTTTCAATAATACCGTTATGTACCAAGGCAACTTCACCTTTTGATACATGCGGATGTGCATTGGACTCTGTTACACCACCGTGCGTTGCCCAACGTGTATGACCAATACCAAGAGTCCCTGTTAAGTTTTGCGCATCAGCCTTCGCCTGCATCTCGCTCACTCGACCAACTGCGCGAACGCGCTTAATATCACCTTCGAGTATAGCAATACCAGCAGAGTCATAGCCGCGATACTCTAGGCGGCTTAACCCTTCAATTAGCATCGGTACGACATTACGTCTAGCGACTGCACCAACAATTCCACACATAGTGTTTTACTTTCTAACTATTTTTTTAACTTACTTAACAGGTCTTTTCCAACCTTTAATGGTTATTTGTCTACCACGTGACAAGCTCAACTCACCAGCAGGCGCATTTTTGGTAATAGTAGAACCCGCTGCAATTGTTGCACCTTCACCAATCGTTACTGGCGCTACTAATTGTGAATCTGAACCGATAAATGCATTATCTTCAATAACTGTTCTAAATTTATTAGTGCCATCATAATTACAAGTAATAGTACCTGCACCAATGTTGACATGCTTTCCAATAGTTGCATCGCCAACATAACTTAAATGATTAATTTTGCTGCCGACATCAACTTGGGCATTTTTAAGCTCTACAAAGTTGCCTACATGCGTATCTGCCTGTAAGACAGTGCCAGGGCGTATGCGCGCGTAAGGGCCAATGCGGGCATTTGCACCTATTCTCGCCTCAACAATATGCGTATAGGGTGCAATGATGGCTCCTGCAGCAATCACGGCGTCCTTAATGACACAGTAAGCACCAATTTTCACAGAATCACCTAGGCCAACATTACCTACAAAAACACAACCCACATCAATTTCTACATCTTTTGCCACCGTTAATTGCCCACGAACATCAATTCTAGCTGGGTCAGCTAAAGTCGCACCTTGTTTAAGAAGTATCTGTGCATAACGTGTTTGATATACTCGCTCTATTTGAGCTAAATCTTGCTTAGAATTAATGCCTGTTACCGCCCATTCATCTTGGCTCAATTCAGCAGTAACTTCAACCTCATCCTGCACAGCAAACCCTATAATATCGGTTAGATAGTATTCGCCTTGCGCATTATTGTTTTGTAAGCGTTGTAGCCAATTTTTTAGATGGCTGTTTGGCATTGCCATCATCCCAGTATTAACTTCATTAATAGCACGCTGTTCTGTGCTTGCATCTTTATGCTCAACTATAGCAATGACTTCATCAACTGCACTGCGTACAATACGCCCATAACCAGTTGGATCTGTTTTAATAAAAGAGAGCAGGGTAAGTGATTGTTTTGATTGCGCTAATAATTCTTGGCAATTGATAGCATCAATTAAAGGCACGTCTCCTAATAAAATTAACGTTGTCGCATCATCATCTAAAAATGGTAATGCCTGCTGTACGGCATGGCCTGTACCCAATTGCTTTACTTGCTCTACCCATATTAGGTTTTCATGAGAAAAAGCTTGCTTCACTTGATCACTACCAAAGCCTACGACCACAATAATTTTATTGGCATTCAGTTTTTTTGCGCAGCTAATAACATGCTGCAAAATAGGCTTTCCAGCAAGCTCATGCAAAACCTTAGGCTTATTGGAAAACATGCGAGTCCCTTTGCCCGCTGCAAGTATCACGACATTGAATTTATTCATTTTGCCACTTTTATTTTATAAAACATACTTAAAAGTATAAACAAAAAAGGCAGCTAATAGCTGCCTTTTCATTATTTGCTGACAATCGCTGACCATTAATGAATATTTTTACGCAATTTTTGAATCATTTGAATCTGTGCTATAGCTTCTGCAAATTCAGCTTGCGCTTTTGCATAGTCAATATCAGAGGTTCTATTTTTCATCGCTTCTTCAGCTGCTTCTTTAGCTTGAATGGCTTTTGCCTCGTCTAAATCTGCACCACGCACCGCCGTATCAGCTAACACAGTCACCAAGCCAGGCTGTACTTCTAAAATACCACCAGAAATGTAAATATGCTGTTCTTCTGCTTCGTTAGCGACCTTAATACGCAACGAACCTGCTTTCACTGTAGTAATCATCGGCGCATGATGTGGGTAAATACCCACTTCACCTGCTGCAGCTGGAGCTACTACAAATTCTGCTTCACCAGAAAATATAGAAGCTTCAGCACTAACCACATCAATATGTACTGTATTTGCCATTTTAATTCCTATGCTTTAACTAAAAACTAACGTCTGATGACTAGCAACTAGTTTAAAGTTTTCGCCTTTTCAACAGCCTCTTCAATACCGCCCACCATGTAAAAAGCTTGCTCTGGCAAATGATCATACTCTCCATTTACAATGGCTTTAAAGCCTTTAATCGTTTCTTTTAGTGGCACATATTTACCTGGTGCGCCAGTAAATACTTCAGCAACATGGAACGGTTGTGACAAGAAACGTTGGATTTTACGTGCACGGCTTACAGCTAATTTATCTTCTGGTGATAATTCATCCATACCCAAAATTGCAATAATGTCGCGTAATTCTTTGTAGCGCTGTAGCGTTGTTTGCACAGAACGCGCAACCGCATAATGCTCTTCACCAACTACTAATGGATCTAATTGACGTGATGATGAATCTAGTGGATCCACCGCAGGGTAAATACCAAGTGAAGCAATGTCACGTGAAAGAACAACAGTTGAATCCAAATGTTGGAATGTTGTCGCTGGTGATGGATCGGTCAAATCATCTGCTGGTACGTAAACCGCTTGGATAGAAGTAATAGAACCCACTTTAGTTGAAGTAATACGCTCTTGTAAACGACCCATTTCGTCGGCTAGTGTTGGCTGGTAACCTACAGCTGATGGCATACGGCCTAACAATGCAGATACTTCCGTACCAGCTAATGTGTAACGGTAAATGTTATCAACGAAGAATAAGATGTCACGACCTTCATCACGAAATTTTTCAGCCATGGTCAAACCAGACAAAGCTACACGTAAACGGTTACCCGGTGGTTCGTTCATTTGGCCGAACACCATGGCTACTTTTGATTCTTTCATATTATCTAATTTGATAACGCCAGCCTCTGCCATCTCGTGATAGAAATCGTTACCTTCACGAGTGCGTTCGCCTACGCCTGCAAATACTGATAAACCTGAATGTTGTTTAGCAATGTTATTGATTAACTCGAGCATGTTAACGGTTTTACCTACACCCGCACCACCGAACAAACCTACTTTACCGCCTTTAGCAAATGGGCAAACCAAGTCGATCACTTTGATACCTGTTTCTAACAAATCCACAGAAGGCGATAGCTCTTCAAAGCTAGGTGCCTTTTGGTGAATTGAACGACGCTCATCGCACTCGATAGGACCAGCCTCATCAATAGGGCGACCTAACACGTCCATAATACGACCCAAAGTACCTACACCGACTGGTACAGTAATTTGGCTACCCGTTGCTCTAAAAGGAGTACCGCGCGCTAATCCATCAGATGAACCCATGGCAATCGTACGTACAATACCGTCGCCAAGTTGTTGCTGCACTTCAAGCGTTAAACCAGCCTCTGCTTGAGAAGTTGCATCATCAATAATTAACGCGTCATATACTTTAGGCATTTGATCACGTGGAAACTCGACGTCTACTACAGCGCCAATACATTGAACTACTTTACCAATACTTACGTTTGCCATTTTTTTCCTAACTCAATATTTAGTCAGATACTTTAATAAAATTCTTTATTTACTAGATACTTTAAACCTAAGGTATGCGGTCGCGCTTATCAATTTGTTCTCCACGTAACACCCTACGGGTTAGTGCCGCCCAATTGTTAAGCAACTGCTGCTGCCCCTCCAACTATTTCTGAAATTTCTTTCGTAATAGCTGCCTGACGCGCTTTGTTGTAGATCAGTTTCAAATCACCAATTACTTCTTTAGCATTGTCAGAAGCTGATTTCATCGCCACCATACGTGATGATTGCTCTGATGCCATATTTTCAGCCACAGCGTTGTAAACTAATGATTCGATATAACGCATCATCAGGCTATCAATCACAGGCTTTGCTTCTGGCTCGTAGATGTAATCCCAATGACCACTTGAGCTACCAAGCGTTTCACCACTTAATGGCAACAACTGCACCATCGCTGGTTCTTGCTTCATGGTGTTAATAAACTTGGTGTGACAAATAAACAATTGGTCGATCTCGCCAGCTGTGTAAGCATCTAGCATGACTTTTACTGTACCAATTAGTTTTTCCAAATGTGGTACATCACCTAAACCAATAATGTTTGAGCGGACATTTGCACCGATACGGTTCATAAAGCCTAAGCCTTTATTACCAATCGCTGACACTTGAATACCCTTACCTTCTGTTTCCCAAGTTTTCATTTGGTTAACAGACAAACGCAGCATATTAGTGTTTAAACCACCACATAAACCTTTATCAGAACTTACCACAATCAAACCGACATTTTTTGCAACATCACGTTTAATTAAAAACGGGTGTTTATATTCGGCTTGGGCATGTGACAAGTGAGCTGCAACGTTGCGGATTTTTTCAGCATATGGGCGACTAGCACGCATTCTATCTTGTGCTTTACGCATTTTAGAAGCTGCCACCATTTCCATCGCCTTGGTGATTTTGCGGGTATTTTCTACCGACTTAATCTTGGTTCTAATCTCTTTACTACCAGCCATTTTTTATCCTAAAAGTAATTAGTAGGCGCTATTAGTAAGCATTAGTTGCTTTAAAATCTATAATTGCAGCTTCAAGGGCTTTTTCATTATCGCCACTTAAGTCTTTGCTTGATTCAATTGCATCAACCAAAGCCTTATATTTAGAACCAATAAAGCCGTGTAATGCACCCTCAAAAGCTAACACTTTATTTGTAGGCACATCGTCAAAATGGCCTTTATTTGCTGCGAACAATGAAATTGCCATATTTGATACACTCAAAGGTGCGTATTGCGCTTGTTTCATCAACTCAGTAAACATACGACCGCGGTCTAATTGTTTACGTGTTGCCTCATCCAAGTCAGATGCAAACTGCGCGAAAGCTGCTAATTCACGATATTGCGCTAATGCCAAACGTACACCGCCGCCCAATTTTTTAATAATTTTAGTTTGTGCTGCACCACCCACGCGAGACACTGAAATACCCGCGTTGATTGCTGGACGAATACCCGCATTAAACAAATCAGACTCTAAGAAGATTTGACCATCAGTAATTGAGATCACGTTGGTTGGTACGAATGCAGAAACATCACCAGCTGCTGTTTCAATCACTGGTAATGCTGTTAATGAACCAGTTTTACCTTTAACTGCACCGTTAGTGAACTTCTCTACATACTCTTCATTAACACGAGCTGCACGCTCTAATAAACGTGAGTGAATGTAGAATACGTCACCTGGGTAAGCTTCACGACCTGGTGGACGGCGTAATAACAGAGAAATTTGACGGTAAGCAATCGCTTGTTTAGTCAAATCATCATAAACGATTAATGCATCTTCACCACGGTCACGAAAGTATTCACCCATGGTACAGCCTGCATATGGTGCTAAGAATTGAAGAGCTGCAGAGTCAGAAGCTGCCGCGGCAACAACGATGGTATAAGCCATTGCACCATTTTCTTCTAATTTACGCACCACGTTAGCTATAGTAGAGGCTTTTTGACCAATCGCAACGTAAATACAGGTCATATTCTGACCCTTTTGATTGATGATGGCATCAATTGCTACCGCTGTCTTACCTGTTTGACGGTCACCAATAATTAACTCACGCTGACCACGGCCCACTGGCACCATTGAGTCAACTGATTTCAAACCAGTTTGCACTGGCTGTGAAACTGATTTACGTGCAATCACGCCTGGCGCTACTTTTTCAATCTTGTCTGTCATTTTTGCATTAACTGGGCCTTTGCCATCAATCGGCTGACCTAGTGCGTTCACAACGCGGCCAATCAGCTCTGGACCCACTGGAACTTCCAAAATACGACCTGTACATTTTACAGTATCACCTTCAGTAATATGTTCGTAATCACCTAGTACCACGACACCCACTGAATCACGCTCTAGGTTAAGTGCTAAACCAAACGTATTACCAGGGAATTCAACCATCTCACCTGCCATGACGTTTGAAAGACCGTGAATACGCACGATACCATCGGTTACTGAAATTACTGTACCTTGAGTACGCGCTTCAGCTGAGGTAGAAAAATTTTCTAATCTGCTTTTAATCAGTTCACTGATTTCTGATGTAGATAACTGCATGTGTGCTCCTAATAGTTTTCTTTGCCTGTGGCACTCAAGTCCACTGTGCTTTAAATTTAATACGTAGAAATTTAATACTTAACATTAAATGCTTAAATCAATTCCAACGCTTTTAAGCAGTCAGCGTGTAGGCTAAGTTTTGTAATTGACTTTTAACTGATGCGTCTATTACGGTATCGCCAACAATAATTTTCACACCACCAATAAGTTCCGTATCTATAGAAACCGAAGCTTCTATCTTTTTGCCGAACTTGGCTTCTAGTTTTTCAACTAACTGTTTGGTTTCTGCCGCACTTGGTTTAGCTGCCGCAATAATTTGCGCATCTAGCGTGCCTTCATCTTGCGCTTTCAGCTCTTCAAAAGCATAAGCAATTGAAGGCAAAATAGATAAACGACCGTATTCAATCAAAATTTTAATTAGATTTTTCCCGTTTTCGTTGAGTTCATCGCCGCAGACTTTTAAAAAGCCCGTTTCCAACTCACTGCTCACTACTTTTGGGTTTTGAATGTAAGCACTCATCTGTACATCGCTTACAATCGCAGTTGCAAAGCTCAGCATTTCAGACCATTTAGCCAATGCATTTTGCTCTCTAGCTAATTTATAGCTTGCAACAGCATATGGTCTTGCGATGGTTGATATTTCAGCCATGTTTATCCTGTCCTATTTTTTTACTTAAGTGCCAATCTTAAACTACTGCGCTTAAAGCTTACTTTTAAAGTTCAGCTGCCAGTTGTGACAACATATCGCTATGTGCTTTAGCATCAATTTCTTTACGCAAGATTTTTTCAGCGCCAGCAACAGCTAAAGCTGATACTTGTGCACGTAAACCTTCTTTTGCGCGATTTACTTCTTGATCAATTTCTGCTTTGGTACCAGCCAAAATGCGGTCACCTTCAGCTTTTGCATTGCTTTTAGCATCTTCTACAATTTGTGTCGCGCGTTTTTCAGCTTGACCAATAATTTCTGTAGCTTTTTGTTTTGCTTCATTCAATGTAACTTCTGATTTTTTAGCAGCAACTTCTAATGCATTTCTACCATCGGCAGCAGCAGCCAGACCATCAGCGATTTCTTTTTGACGCGTTTCAATCGCTTTTAATAGCGGTGGCCAAACAAATTTCACAGTGAACCAAATCAACACAGCAAATGCAATCGCTTGCGCGATTAGTGTGAAGTTAATATTCATATTTGTCTCACATTTAAATATTTAGAATTTAGATTTTGTTAATAGCAAGCAACAAATAAATCTAATTACTTAACTACAGCCAATAATGGGTTAGCAAATGCAAACATCATCGCTAGACCAACTCCAATAATGAATGAAGCATCTATGAGACCTAAAAGTAAGAATACTTTAGCTTGTAATGCTGGAATCATTTCTGGTTGACGTGCAGCACCTTCTAAGAAGCTAGCACACATAATACCAATACCGATACAAGCACCCGCAGCGCCCAAACCTATGATAAGACCAATGCCAACGCCAGTGTAAGCTTGAATCATTGCTAAAAATTGAACTGTTTCCATTTTTACTACCCTCTCAAGATTGAAAATTACTACTACAACTTAAATAATAACTGCATAAAACTGATAAAACGAACAGCCAAACTACTTAAACTTAATGTGATTCATGTGCCATTGCCAAATAAACCACTGTCAACATCATGAAGATAAATGCTTGCAATGCAACGATTAAAATATGGAATATTGACCAACCCGCACCTAATATCGCACCAAAAACTGTACCAGAAATACCAGTAGCCGCCCACATACCCAATAATAAGAAAATCACTTCACCAGCATACATATTGCCAAAAAGACGTAATGAGTGTGAAAGTGGCTTTGAAACATATTCGATTAAATTGAATAAGAAGTTGAGTGGTAGCACCCAAAATTTAGAACCAAATGGTGAGTAAAAAAGCTCATGTATCCAACCGCCTAAACCTTTTACTTTAATAGCAAAGAAAATCATAAGAATCCATACAGCAAGTGCTAGTGCGAATGTAGTGTTGATGTCTGAAGTTGGGACCGCGCGCCACTTTTCAAAACCAATTGCATGCATAGCTTTAGCAAGAATATCAACTGGTAGGAAGTCCATCGCATTCATGGCAAATACCCATAAAAATACGGTTAAAGCCGTAGGTGCAATGAAACTATGGCGATCACCATGGAAAATATTTTTAACTTGATCATCAATAAAGCTAAACACTAACTCTACAAATGCTTGACCTTTACTAGGCACGCCTGCAGTAGCCTTGCGCGCCACCAACCAGATAAAGCCCATCACTAACACACCTAAAATTACCGACATGATAAATGTATCGATGTTTAACATCCAAAAGCTACCGTCGCCTACCTGCTTAACGTTAAAACTTAAATGATGCGCAATGTATTCTGACGGGGTTAATGCTTCGGTTGCTTGTTCTATAGCCATAAATGTTCTTTAACTTTTTAGTAATCTAATTAAATTTTATCTTTGATAAATACTGAGTTTTTAGCTCTAAATTTCATCTTTGAATTTAGAAAGCGCGGCACCAGAAAACAAGGCAGCAGCAGCTAAACCTGCAATAAGCGCAAATGGCACTAATTGCTTATATACTTTAAATGTTACAAATAACAGAACGAGAATACATAAAATCTTGACTGCTTCTGCTTTTAATAAATTAACTAAAATGACAGATGCATCTTTTTTGTTCGCACTACGCTCGGCTACCTTAGATGCAATAAATGCACTTAAAATCACCGCGCCTCCGCCAGCCGTAACTGAAATTGCTGCATGCAATCCTGAAATGAATACGGCTAAAACAGCTACAACTAATGTTGCAATAAATTGCACGCGTAGCATTTTGCTAAAAACGTTATCTTTATTTTCCATCTTTTTTAATCACTCCAATTAATCAACCTGCTATACAACGAGTTGTGTACTTGAAAATGGTCATTAGCAAAGTCCGCGATTTTGAATTATTAAGCAAGATTAGTCAAGCATAATGAGTAACTTAGCGTTGCAATATGGCAATAATTTCATCTAATTGGTCTAAATTAGCATAATTTATTTTTAACGTGCCCGCGCCGTTAGCTTTTGCATTAATAACAACGCTCGCTCCTATTTTGTCACTAAGTGCGTCTTGTAAGGTCAAAACGTCACGACTAACAGATGTTTTGTGAACCACTATTGCTGAGTTATACTTATTTTCTGCGCTAATTTGAGTTGCCAACACACCTTTTTTAACTAAATTTTCAACATCTCGTACCGTCAAATTATTTTGTACAGCCTGCTCTGCCAGCATGACTTGTTGCGCACCTTGCAAACCAAGCAATGCACGCGCATGTCCCATATCAAGCTTACCTACCATCAATAAATCCTGCACCGGCAGACTTAAATTAAGTAATCGCAACAAATTGGTGACGGCAGCACGGGATTTACCCACAGCATCGGCTGCTTTTTCATGAGTCATTTCAAACTCATCTATTAGGCGCTTAATGCCTTGCGCTTCTTCTAAAGGATTTAAATTTTCACGCTGAATGTTCTCAATCAATGCCATAGCCAGCGCAGTTTCATCAGCAATTTCACGCACTAGCACTGGCACTTGGTCTAATCCAGCTATTTTGCTTGCGCGCCAACGGCGCTCACCAGCGATAATTTCGTATTGCTCGTCAAGCTGTCCAGCAATATGGAGCTGACGAACCAGAATTGGCTGCATAATCCCTTGTACTTTAATGCTATCAGCCAATGTTTGCAGTGCAGCCTCATCCATATAGCTGCGTGGCTGGTATTTACCGGGCTGTAATTGCTCAACTTTTAACATACGCAATGCGTCCGCTTCACCGACACTATTCATGTCACCCGCCAATAAAGAATCCAATCCCCGACCCAAGCCTTTTAATTTCACCATACTGTTATTTGCCTTCCACTATGTTTGTTTTAGCTTGTGTTTAAACTTACTTTTATTTTTTCAGCGACATTTAAGCCACGTTTAATGATCTCATGGGCCAACTCTAAATATGCTACGGCGCCTTTAGAGGACTTATCATAAATAAGCACTGGCAAGCCATAACTTGGTGCCTCTGCTAAACGAATATTGCGTGGAATCACCGTGTTATATACTTTGTCACCAAAGTGACTCAATAATTGGTCAGAGACTTGAGTGGCAAGCATATTACGATTATCAAAAAGGGTGCGTAATAAGCCTTCAATCTCTAATACTGGATTTAAATGCGCGCGCACTTTTTTAATGGTATTCACCAAATCAGACAATCCTTCAAGCGCATAATACTCACACTGCATCGGAATCATTACTGCAGTAGCTGCCGTTAAAGCATTAACGGTAACCAAATTTAGGGCAGGAGGGCAATCTAATAAAATATAATCATAACTTTTACTCAATTCCTTGATGGCTAACTTTAAGCGCGTTTCACGCGCCAGCTCATTCACCAACTCCACCTCTGCTCCAGCTAAATCGCGGTTAGAAGGGGCAATGTCAAAGCCACTTTTCTCAGACGAAATCACTACTTCACTTAAACTTTTTTCACCAATCAACACGTGGTAAATACTATATTTTAAATGCGCCTTATCAACTCCGCATCCTGTGCTCGCATTGCCTTGTGGATCTAAATCAATCAACAAAACACTTTGCCCTATACTTGCCAAACTGGCAGCCAAATTGACACTAGTGGTCGTTTTTCCAACTCCACCTTTTTGATTAGTAATCGCTAATATTTTCATATGCTAAAATTTTTCATATTTTTGGATTGTTAATTTTTAGCTATTTACAGGTCAATTTTTTTATTAATCACAATCAAATGCCGCTCTGCATCTAAACCAGCCACCTCCAGGACTTTAATCTCAGCAGGCTTAATGCCTGCCTTTTCAAATTCGCGCTCCGGAATACTGCCTTTCATAGCCAGCCAAACACCATCATTAGCAATTAAATGTCTGGTCAGCTTAGTAAACAAAGCAATTTCAGAAAAAGCACGTGAAGTAATTACCTCAAAACCTTCACCTGCGTTTAAATCCTCAACCGTTTGATCTTCAATGCGCCCATGCACCGCATTAAAGTTGGCTAGCTTTAACTGCGCTTTAGCTTGGCTCATAAAACTCACTTTTTTCTGCACCGAATCAATTGCTGTTACTTTTAACTCTGGCAAACAAATCGCTAACGGAATGCTCGGCAAACCAGCACCAGCACCTACATCAAGTAAGTTTTGGCAAGTGATATAAGGCAGCACGCTTAAGCTATCTAATATATGCAAAGTCACCATATCTGATTGCTCACGCACTGCAGTAAGGTTATGCACCTGGTTCCACTTATGAATTAATGCAACATAATCGAGCAGTTTTTTTTGCTTTTCTGCATCGATATGCAGACCCATTTCCAACAAGCCTGCTTCCAGTTTGGGTTTTAAAGCATTTACATCGCTCATGCGATTTTTTCTACAGTCTTGGTTTCATTAGCGCTATGACGAGAGTGGCGCTTTAAGTAGACTAACAGCAATGAAATAGCGGCGGGGGTAATGCCAGAAATACGGACTGCTTGACCTATGGTTTCTGGTTTTTGCGCATTTAGTTTTTGCTGCGCTTCTATTGGTAAGCCGTGAATTCCACAATAATCTAAATCTAACGGTAATTTTGTATTCTCTTGTCCACGACTACGTGCCACTTCTTCTATTTGGCGATCAATATAACCTTGATATTTAGCCACTATTTCCACCTGCTCACGCACGGCAGGCTCTACATCACCTATACTATTATCTAATGTTAAGACTTGCTCATAGCTCACTTCTGGGCGGCGCAATAATTCAAACAAGCTATATTCATGCTCTAAAGGCTTACCAAAAACCTCTGTCATTTTCTCCGCAGATAAACTGCTTGGCTGAATGAAAGTTTTTTTCAAACGTGCTTGTTCAGTTTGTACCGCTTCTTGTTTGCGCTCAAATGCCTTCCAACGCACATCATCGACTAGACCTAGTTTACGACCTATTTCAGTTAAACGCATATCTGCGTTATCTTCACGTAGCTGCAAGCGATACTCAGCGCGGCTGGTAAACATGCGGTAGGGTTCGGTAACGCCTGTAGTAATTAAGTCATCAACCAGCACCCCCAAATATGCTTCATCACGTGCCGGACACCAAGACTCTTTACCTTGAGTATACAGGGCAGCATTTGCGCCTGCCAATAAACCTTGCGCTGCCGCCTCTTCGTAACCTGTTGTACCATTAATTTGACCAGCAAAAAATAAACCTTGCACTGCCTTAGTTTCTAAGCTGCTTTTTAAAGCGCGTGGATCATAGTAGTCGTACTCAATGGCATAACCTGGTCGCAGAATGTGTGCATTTTCTAAACCCTTAACTGAACGCACAAGAGCTAGCTGTATATCGAATGGTAAGCTAGTAGAAATCCCATTAGGATAAATTTCATTAGTCGTTAGGCCTTCAGGCTCTAAGAAAATTTGGTGCGATTCTTTATCTGCAAAACGGTGGATTTTATCTTCCACACTCGGGCAATAACGTGGCCCCACACCCTCAATTACACCTGTATACATTGGTGAGCGATCTAATCCACTACGAATAATATCGTGCGTACGCTCATTAGTATGTGTAATCCAGCATGGTAGTTGAACAGGATGTTGCGCAACATTACCCATAAATGAGAATACCGGCAATGGAGTATCACTAGGCTGCTCCTGCATTACACTATAGTCAATTGTACGGCCATCAATACGAGGTGGCGTGCCCGTTTTTAATCGTCCTGCTGGCAAGCCAATTTCACGCAAACGTGCCGCAAGCGAGATGGCAGGAGGATCACCCGCACGGCCAGCGCTATAGCTTTGCAGACCGACATGAATTAAACCACCTAAAAATGTACCTGCTGTAAGCACCACTGATTTTGATGCAAAACGTAAACCAATTTGCGTGACTACCCCAGCGGCGCAATCTCCATCTAAAATGATGTCGTCTACCGCTTGCTGGAAGAGCCACAAATTAGGCTGATTTTCCAAGCGGCAACGAATCGCCGCTTTATATAAAACTCGATCAGCCTGCGCACGAGTAGCGCGCACAGCAGGACCTTTACTAGAGTTTAAAATACGAAATTGAATGCCGCCTTCATCGGTTGCAGCAGCCATTGCGCCACCAAGCGCATCAATCTCTTTAACCAAATGGCCTTTACCGATACCGCCAATACTCGGATTACATGACATTTGACCTAAAGTTTCAATATTGTGTGATAACAATAAAGTTTTTTGGCCCATGCGTGCAGACGCCAATGCGGCCTCGGTGCCTGCATGTCCACCACCAACAACGATCACATCAAAAATATCTGGGTAATTCATGCTTTTACATTCACAACTTTTAACTTTTTTGGTTAAAAAGTCTATTATTAACAAAGAGGTAAAAGTTTAACGCAAACTGGCTCGCGGGTCATGTAAAACAAAAAAATAACCGACTAATAACTAAAATGTTTCACATGAAACAATTAACCTAACTCAGTAGTGTCCGGCAATTTTGCTCAGACGGTTATGTAACAGTATGATTCAGAATAGGAACCGATGTGTTTAGGGGTGTCACCGACTTGAACTTGAATTTTTTGAGACACTGGGGTTTTCTCCCTTCGGTTTCTCATC
>JACMMS010000112.1 GCA_014378915.1 Methylophilaceae bacterium | reverse complement strand
TTTTCAACTAAAGATTGATGAAATCTCCTTTCTCATTTATTGTTTAAATATTGAAGGAGCACAAAATGAATATTGAAACTAAGGAAAATGAAAAGGCAATTGACCCAGGTATCAACCCTATAAAATTAAGCCTTACAGATAAAATTGCTAAAGCAATCGCACAAAAAATTGTCCCAACTCAGGATTCAAATCGCGAATACCGTCTTGCTAAGTTGTCACCAGAACAAAAATTAGAGTTACAACTTATAGAAGATCAAGCAATCTCAAATTTCAGCGGTATGTTGGATGAACTTGAAGCTGCTTTGGGCATGTTGCGCATTGGTCATCATTTCGGGTGGAGAACCCTTTATATTCTTCACAGCAAAAGGACGATTCGTAAATACGAAGAAATTCTTAGTATAAAAATTCGTGATTTGTTTGACGAAGAAGGACCAAGTGCACAAAGGTCTGTGGGTCTTGCATTGGCAAAGAAAGCTACTAACTTTTGGAAGGCAGTTTCTGGTGAATATAAGATTGAAAATAGACGCGAAGTAAAATAAGGAATATTTAAATACCCTCAGGAGCTTTACAAGCTCCTTTTTTTCGTTTACTGTACGAGGATACATTAAAGCTCCTTATATGAAATCTGATAAAACCAACCCTGCTTTTAATAACACCGCGTTCGGCTCGAAGATTTGGGCGGACGCGTCAGCACCGCCCAAATCATCGAACGAAGGCGGAAGCACTGCTTCCGAATACGCACAGGCTTCACAAGCTTCGTCGCACCCCCGTCTGGTAATACGGGGGGAAAGTTTTAATAATACAGATGATAATAATAGTGGTGAGAGTTCAGAACTTTGTACTTTTGGTGGAAAGGCTGTCCTTATTGCTACTCCATTACCAAAATCTGATGGGGAACCATATGCAGCAATTACTGATTTTTTAAATTGTTCTTTCTCATTTAAAGAATATGATTTAGATGAATTGATCTTTGATTTACTTAATTGTCTTGGCCCTTCCTTTTCACCATTAACTCATCGTTTCAAAGGCTTGCATGGCTGGGAACATTCTATTCAGTTAGGTGAAAGTAAAACATTTCTTGCTTATGGTGGCCAAAACAATACAGCATTTCTTTCTATACCAGGTGAAGCATGTCACATGATGCCAAGTTGGGCTAAGTTAGTTAAATTATTACGCGATAAACTCAATGCCAAAATAACACGTTGGGATGGTGCGGTCGATGACTACCATGGATTACATACGGTTGACTCTGCGGTTGAGCTATACAAATCAGGTGCATTCAATGCAGGAGGAAAAAGACCAACTTGTGACCAAAGAGGTAATTGGTTAATTCCAGATGGTAGTGGAAGAACTTTTTATGTCGGCAAACGTGAAAATGGAAAAATGTTACGTGTTTACGAAAAGGGTATGCAACTGGGTCAGCAATGGAGCTCTTGGGTTAGATGGGAAATAGAACTCCATAGTGTTGATAGAATAATTCCATGGGATGTTTTGATTGAACCTGGTAAGTATGTCGCTGGAGCATATCCAAAAGCAACAAGTTGGATTCAAGAAGAAATGAGCCGAGTGCGTACTATACAAAACACAACACGAATCAGTTATGACTACATGGTTGCAAATACATCTATAAGTTGTGGAAAACAACTCAATGTTATGTTGGAAATAGAAGGTTCAGCAGAAAATGTTTTAAATAAACTGATACGCGACGGTATCCCCAAAAGGCTAGATATCCCTATTGTTGATCAAAACGAGGGATGGGAAAAATGAGAACTCTTACATTAGATGAAGCCAGTAGTTTTTTGCGTCTAGCTCCCCAAGAGATTATGTATAAAGTTGAGATTGGTCTATTGCCAGGAGCAACACTCAATAATGAGCTTCTGTTTATAGATACAGACTTAGCAGATTATGTTCGTGGATATTACCACCCAGCAATTACGAAGAATATTAATCCGCAAGACTTCATACAATTTAATGTTAGCCACGAAAAACAACATACTCTTTTTAGTGAATTAATTCCCCATATGTTACGTATTGAGGAGAACAGAGTTAGGCGGGGTGAACTTAGCCAAAAGTCATTAAGTATCACACGTAATCGTCTCGCTAAATGGATTACACCATACTTTAACGATATCCAAATCAATGAAATTGGCTATGTAGTATTGGAAGCGTTCATAGAAGGATTATCAGAGGCAGAAATTAATGGCGCAGCTATTACTCAGTACTTAATCATTATCAGAAAAGTACTTAATTATGCTTTACTAACAAATCTAATAACAAGCCTGCCGCATTTTCCTAAAGTAAAAGCCCCTAGAACCTCACGTGGCGCTTTTACCATAACTATGTATAGACTCTTGCTTAAAACTGCTTGGCGTATGCGCGATGCTCTTTACATGATGCAAAATGGACCAAAGGAGATTCACTTAAATGAGGTTAGTGTGATGGACGTTAAAATGCCGCGTGACATGACGCGCTTAATTGGATTCATGGTGAATAGCTTTATACGGCCTAGCGACTTGAAATTTATACAACATAAGCATGTAGAGATTATTAATGGTGATTATTTATATTTAAGATTATCACTTCCAGAAAATAAAAAACATAATCAACCCATTGTTACTTTAACTGCAGGTGTCGGTATTTATAAAAGACTCTTATTAGATGCTCAATCTAGGGGATATGGAAAACCAAATGATTATTTATTTTTACCAGAAATGGCTAAACGTCGAGATCATGCACTACGCTATTTAGGCTTTCTGTTTAGCTGGATATTAGATAAAGCCAATCTTAAAATTGGACCAAAAGGACAAACACGAACATTGTACTGTTTAAGACATACTTCAATTACGTTTAGGCTGTTATATGGGGAAGGTGTAGATTTACTAACTTTAGCAAAGAACGCACGCACGTCAGTCAATATGATTGAAAAACATTATGCATCTACACTTAATGGAGAAATGAATGTTGGCTTACTACACAGTAAACGAGTGAGGAAATCCAATACAATAAATAATAAAAAACGGTAACCGAAGTTACCGTTTTAAGTTGTTACTTAAAGCTTACTTATTACATCTTAAATTAACACAGGGTTGACCCTGTAATAATCCTAGAAGAATAAGATAGCGCCTAAAGCTACAGTTTTTGATTTACCGTCAGTGTTTCCAGCGGTTGTATTCAATTTGTGTTTAACATCTGAGTATTCAGCAACTAAGTTTAAATGCTTTGTTAAAGGATGGTATGCGCCAATAGTCCACATTTCATCTTTAAGTTCCCGAAGAGTCTCACCACGGTTACCGTCAATCATGCTTTCGCCCCAACTAACGCCTAATTTAGTGCCAACGCCTGGAACTGTGTAAGTACCTTGTACATAACCACCGTTTGAATCACGGCGTTTTCCTGCTAGATCAAAACCATCAAACAATTGCAAAGTTTGACCAATACCACGACCATCGTAATAGTAACCAGTTAAACCAAAGCCAGCAAGATTAACTGTAGCTCCAATATCATAAGCTTCTGCACGGTCGTTTCTTTGTCCTGGTAACAGAGTAATAGGATCAATTGTGTTTAACTTGTCAACTTTTTGTGTGATACCTGAAACCCATACTTTACCGCCTACATCACCAGCAAATTCATAAGACACTTTACCTTCAAATGCTGGAGATGCTCCACCACGGCCAGTGCTAGTTGATGAAATTCCTACTCCTCCTGATTCTGCATTCCAAGCTTGAGTTACGCCACCAGTAAAACTAAAACCATTAAAGTTTGGTGATGAGTAGGCTACTTGTGATTTCCAGTCAGCATAGATAAAACCAGTACCAATACGACCTAATGTGGTTGTGTTACCAGCTAAACCACCAGCAGCAGAACCAACACCTAATAATGTCATATCGTTTAAGATAGCATCTGATGCGAAAATACCTAAGTCTTTACCAAGTTTAATTGAACCCCAAGATTTGTCACCAAATGTAACAAATGCTTGACGGTTTTCTTGTTGAGCTGATTGTTTACCGGCATTTTTTGTTGATACACCTGGGTTGATGCTGATTGTGAAACCGACATCTAAGTCGTTTTGACGTGTTTTACCAGAAACTGATAGGTAGTTAGGTAGCAAACCTGTAGTGATGTTTGAAGTAGTTCTGGTGCCAGTATCATTATTGATGCCCAGAGGAGCGCTACCAAAAGTAGTATTTCCGCTTGTACGTGTAGATGTGTAGTATGTGTTAACTACACCGCCTACATCTAAAGTCCAATCGCCAGCTGGAATCATGATACCAGCGTTAGCTGCTGTTGCGCTTAATGCTAAAACTGCACCAGCAACTGCTAAGTTTAATTGTTTATTCATTTATTTCTCCTAAAGTTTAATTCTAAGTTCACTACTAATTACTTTTAACCTTATCTTGCTTCACTATGCGATATGTTTTTCTATGAACACATTCATGTTTGCTTAATAAGAAATTTTGCAAACTCCCTTGTTAATGCTTTGTAACAAGAAGATATAATGATTATGCCAAAGTGATTAACCTATTCCAAGTGTATATAGGCAAATTTGCATACTTTTGTTATAAAACCTATTAGTTGTTGTAAATTTGCAACAGTTTTATTTTAGCTGCTGTTTATATTGTGCGTTGTTATTAGCAAATAACGCTTGCAAGCTTCTATTCAATTTAGGAGGCAAACCTCGTGCCGAATGCGCCGGTTGATTTTTATGTGATGCTTATTGATGACTGAAACATCGCTTTCGCGGACGTGGGGTCTCTCTCAATAGTTTATCCTGTAATTAGCACCTTACAAATATTCTTCTACAGCGAACAATCTTCGGTGTTCACGAATGGCATATCTATCGGTCATGCCGGCAATATAATCTGCCACTGCTCTGGGTTTGTCGATTTGTGCTTGGTGCTGAAATTCAGTGGGGAGTAAGCCTATATCGGCAATAAAAGCTTGGAATAAATCGCGGATGATGCGGTCGGCTTTAGCGCTCATACGCTTAACTTTATAGTGCTGATATAAATTTTTGTGTAAAAACTGTTTAAGTGCGTGTTGTTGTTTTGCCATGCTAGCACTTAAGTTTATTAAGGCAGGCATTCGGCGTACTTCATCTAAACTTTGCGGCTTGGCTTTGGCGATATTTGCACTACTCTGCGTGCACAGATCCATTACCAAGGCGTTAATCATTCGGCGGATGGTTTCGTTAATCATGCGGCGTTCGTTGAGGCTTGGGTATTTAGCTCGAACAATTTTCAGGTTATCGGCAAACAGTTGCACTTGAGTTAATTGCTCAAGTGTAATTAAGCCAGAGCGCAGGCCATCATCTATATCATGATTGTTGTATGCAATTTCATCTGCGATATTAGTGACTTGCGCTTCTAAGCTAGGTTGCGTTTTGTTGATGAATCGCTGGCCTACATCGCCTAATGTTTTAGCATTTTTAATTGAGCAATGTTTAAGTATGCCTTCACGCAGCTCAAATGTCAGATTTAAACCATCAAATTCGGCATAGCGCAATTCAAGCTTATCAACCACGCGTATAGATTGTAAATTGTGTTCAAAGCCACCAAAACCATGCATACAATCGTTAAGTGCATCTTGCCCTGCATGGCCAAATGGCGTGTGGCCTAAATCGTGTGCTAAGGCAATGGCTTCCGTTAAATCTTCATGCAAATTAAGCGCACGTGATACGCCGCGGGCAATTTGGGCTACTTCTAGACTATGGGTTAAGCGCGTACGAAACAAATCACCTTCATGATTAACAAATACTTGGGTTTTGTATTCTAACCTACGGAAAGCGGTGCAGTGAATGATGCGATCTCGGTCACGTTGAAAATCATTTCGAATGGCAATGCCATTAAACACCTGACTAGTAGGCTCAACATGATGCCGACCTTTTGATTGTGCTGGATGAGTGGCATAACTTGCAAGCTGATGCATTAAATTAACCTTTAGTCAGGTTTTGGAATGATATTGAACAGTAGAAAAGCATTTTCATCTTGGTTGATGGGCTTCAAATTTCCACCAAACTTTATAAATCTATTGTTTGTTTTAAAAGTTGAGCATCGTACGTGCTGGTAATCACTGATTTTCCTATACCTTGCAGTAACACAAGTCTAATTTTTCCATTTTCTACTTTTTTATCTAAACCCATGAGGTCTAAATATTTTTCAACTCCTAAGCTTGGTGGCGATAGTGGCAAATTAGCCGCTTTAAATACAGCCTTCATACGTGCTATTTCTTGAGCATTTAACCAACCCATTTTTTTAGATAAATTTGCAGCCATCATCGTACCCGCTGCTACAGCCTCGCCATGCAGCCATACGCCATAGCCCATGGCATTTTCTATTGCATGCCCAAAAGTATGACCCAAATTTAACAAAGCACGCTCGCCAGCCTCGTACTCATCAGCTGCAACCACATCTGCTTTGTTTTGACATGAGCGATAAATTGCTTCTGTTATTACGGTTGTGTCTAGAGACATTAGCTTTGCTATATTAGCCTCTAGCCAATCAAAAAATTCAACATCACGAATTAAGCCATATTTAATGACTTCTGCCACACCGGCCGATAACTCTCGCGGTGGCAAAGTTTGTAAAGTATCTATATCGATAAGCACTAATTTGGGCTGATAAAATGCACCAATCATGTTCTTGCCCAGCAGGTGATTAATCCCAGTTTTACCGCCGACTGATGAATCAACTTGTGATAATAAAGTGGTTGGGATTTGTATAAATGGTACACCACGTAAGTAAGTGGCTGCGGCATAACCGGTTAAATCACCAATTACACCGCCGCCTAGCGCAATGAGTGTTGTGCTGCGCTCGCAGCGATTCTGCAATAAAGCATCATAAATAAGATTAAGTGTTTCGCTATTTTTATAAGCCTCTCCATCTGGCAATATAATAGTGATAACAGACACACCCGCCGCAAGTAACTGTTGTGCTAGTTGCTCTAAATATAGTGGCGCAACTGTAGTGTTAGTGACTATGGCCACTTGCTTTCGCTTGAGATGAGGAACAATCAAATTAGCGCTGCTAATCAAGTTTTGGCCAATGTAGATAGGGTAACTGCGATTACCCAGAGAAACGTGAAGTGTCTGCATAAATATAATCGTTATATATTGGATTGTTTAATGTTGAGATGTTGACTATCTATTGTGTTAAGCAACTGCTCTATGTGACTTACTAGATACGCCATTGGTTGACCGCCAGTATCTACGATCATATCTGCCACCTCTGCGTAAAGAGGATCCCGCTCCTTATATAACTGGGTGAGTTTAGCATGTGCATCGCCGTTTTGTAATAAAGGTCGGTGCTTATCATTACGCGTTCTAAGCCAAAGCTCATCAGGATGAGCACGTAAATAAATCACTGTGCCATTCTGTTTGAGCATTTGCCTATTCTCAGGTGCGATGACAGCCCCACCACCCGTTGCTAAAACAATATTGTTGCACTGACTTAACTCTTCAATGATTGAGGCTTCGCGGCGGCGAAAACCCACTTCGGTTTCCACTTCAAAAATCACAGGAATTTTAACGCCAGTACGCCTTTCAATCTCGTGATCAGTATCATAAAAAACTTTATCAAGATGCTTGGCAAGCAAACGACCTATTGTCGTTTTCCCCGCGCCCATCAAGCCTACAAAAAATAGATTATTTGTGTTTGTTTGTAGCATAAAAAATGCCCATCAAGTTCATGATAGGCATTTTAAGCGAATGTGTCGGTGTTGTCAGATTTAGCTGCGACTAAAACACATTAACTATTTAATACCTAAGCTCTCATCCATAATTTTGGGTGTAATAAATATAAGCAACTCAGTTTTGTCTTGTTGTTTAGTTTTACGTTTAAATAAATTGCCTAATACTGGTAAATCACCAAAAAAAGGCACCTTATCAACAGCATTACGTTCTACTTGCTCGTAAATACCACCTAAAACTGCAGTCTCCCCGTTCGCTACCAGCACTTGTGTTTGTACTCTCTGCGTATCAATAGAAGGGGTACCCGCCAAAATAACACCAACTTTATCCTTTTTCACTTCTAAATCCATAATAATTTTATCGTCTGGAGTAATTTGTGGTGTCACTTCCAAACTTAAAGTTGCATCTACAAATGCCACGTTTGCCGCACCACTGCTACTAGCTTGCAAGTAAGGTATTTTTGTACCCTGTGAAATAATGGCTTTTTGTTGATTAGCAGTGGTCACACGAGGACTTGACACTATTTTTCCGCGTTGGTCAGATTCTAGTGCAGACAACTCAAGGTTTAGTAACAAACCAGCAGGCAACCTAAATAAACTAAATGCAAAGTTTCCAAATGAATTTGCAACAGGCAAGTTTGACATTAAATCTTGACCTGCTGGTGATCCACCTATAGATACGCCCTGAGAACTAGTTCCTTGAGTAAGTGCACCAGTTTGTAAAGCTTGAGCAGTACCTGCGGTACCTGTTTGAGTAGCTGTTACTTTACCATCCGCCGACGTAACGGATGTGTAACCGCCAGTACTATTTAACTGTCCGCCTACAGCGGTTTTTGTTGTTCCTCCATTGGCACTACCAATATGACTTACGCCAAATCTAGAACCTAAGGCTTTACTAAACTTATCGTCTGCAATCACTAAGCGTGACTCAATCATAACTTGTTTAATTGGTATATCAGTTTTGTTAATAATTTCCTGTACCGCTTCTAAGTATTTAGGGGTATCTTGCACAAATACGGTATTAGTTCTAGGGTCTAAAACTGCAGTTCCACGTTTAGATAATATTTTTGTTTTACCACCACTCGAGCCACCACTTGATCCACCAGAATCAGTTAAGATATTTTTGAGTGAATCTGCCTTCATGTACTTAAGTGTGAATACTTCAGTTTTTAAAGGCTCTAAATCTTCAATTTGTTGATTAGCTTCTAATTGTAGCTTGTCTTTTGCAGCCACCTCTTCTGCAGGAGCCACCATAATGACACTACCAGATTTACGAATATTCAGATTTTTGTTTTTAATAATAATATCCATGGCTTGATCCCATGGCACATCTTTAAGGCGTAACGTTATATTTCCGGTGACGGTATCGCTTACGATAATATTGAGCCCAGTAAACTCCGCAATCACATCGAATACCGTTCTAACTTCTACATTCTGAAAATTAAGCGATAATTTCTCACCTGAAAATCCAGGCTTAGAGCCTTGCACTAGCTTATTTGGGTCTTCAGCTATTTGTCGAACATCAATAATGAATTTTTTATCCGCTTGATACGCTGATTGTTCCCAGTTTCCTTTTGGTTCAATCACCATTCGGCTATTGTTACCCTGTTTCATCGTATCAACATAGAGTACTGCTGTATTGAAATTAATCACATTCAAACGGCGCTGTAAATTATCTGGCACGTTAGTGTTAATGAAATCTACAACGATAGTTTTACCTTTTTGTTTAATATTGATGCCTGCCGTCGCATCAGATAAATCAACTATTATGCGACCTTCACCGTTTTTTCCTCGTGCAAAATCCACGTTGGTAATCTGGTGAGTCTTGTCTCCTATTTTCACTTCTGAGAACTTAGTTTCTACAGCAGATGCAGCAGCAACTGTTGCTTCACTAGCCTGTAAAATAACGTTTACATCTTTACCATTGATAGAAGCACTATAAGCCACACTTTTAGTTAAATTTAGCACCATGCGTGTACGCTCTTTGGCTTGAGCCAAGGTAATGCTTTTCAAGGCGCCTTGACCAGCAAGTACATTGTTTTTGCTAAGCCCATTTGCCACCCCAGGAAAGTCCAGTGCGATCCTTGCAGGATTGTTTAGCGTGAAACCCGCTGGTGGATTTTTGAGTGCTTCTTGCATTTGAATGCGAATATTGATGCGTCCACCAGACAAAGATGAAAACTCCACGTTTTCAATTTTATTATGTAATGTACTTTCTTCTGCGCGCACCAAGCTCATCATCAATAACAGCATGACTGACAACAATAGATTCATCATTTTTTTTATATTACTCATTATTTTCCACCCTCTGCTTCTTGCAAACTCATCGTGGTGACTTGCTCGACCCAATCACCTGATGCTTGATCCAACACCAATTCTTTTAATGTGACTACCGCATCTGTAATTTGCGTTACTAAACCATAATTAGCACCTAGATAGTTACCAATTTTTATTTGCTGTACATTACCGTCAGTTGTTTTAATCAACGCATAAATCAATTTGTTCTTACTTAATGAACCCACATATTTCAAACTTTCTAAAGGATATCCCTCTAAAGGCTCGCGTGGGCGATTTAGATTAGGCGCAAGTTTTCCTGATACCTTGCGTGCCTTAAATGGATCGTTTAAAGACTGATCTGCGTTAAATTGTAATGGCTCATAAGGCTTAACTTCTGGCAAAGGCGCAACTGTTGTTGACATATTTTTGCCCGCGTTAGCCATAAATTGATCTAAATCATCCCCTTGATTACTACCGCATGCTGACAACAGCAAAGCAGACATCATTAATCCCAAATTAATCTTATTGAGCATCATGGTTTAGCTACTTTCTTCGCTTCCAATGCTTGTTGAATTTCATCCTTATCTAAGTAACGATAAGTTTTTGCAACGGCCTCTAGTGACAAAACGCTATCTTTACTGTCTTTATTAACCAAGCCTACATTTAAATCATTAAGCGTTACGATACGCGACAATCTAGATATCTCAGTAGCAAATGCCCCTAAATTATCATAACTGCCAGTAACTTTAATCTGTATTGGTTTTTCTGCATAAAACTCAGTTTTTACTTCATCACCAGGCTTAAACAATTCAAACTCCAAGCCATTAATTAATCCCGCTTTATTAATATCCGTTAGCAAGCCACTCATTTGCGTTTTATCTGGTAGCTGCCTTAACAATGCACCAAAAGTTTTTTGTATGTCTGCCATTTGCACCTTGTATCCTGCCACCTTAACGGCTTTTTCTTTACCCTGAATAAAGGCAGTTTTAAGCTCTACTTCATGTGCTCTTGCTTGACTCAACTCATCATAGGCGCCTTGCCATACAAACCAATAACCTATGGCAATTAAAACTAAAAACATGACTAATAAAAGCACGCCTTTTACTGGATATGGCAAACCACCCGCATTTTTGAAGTCTATATTTTTGAAATCATCTAATTGCATAACTATTTGACTCCTGCTTTATCCATGCCAGCCGCTTTTTCATCTGCTGGTTTCTGTGCTTTTAGGTTAAAACTAAGTGAGAAGTCATTTTGTTTAATGTTGTTCACAATCACTGATTTAATTTCCCCAATAACTGGTGTGCCATTAACCCATGCTTTGGTGTCCTCTAAATTCTTAGATAATGTACTCACCCGCGCCTGCGTATCAGCAAGACCTTGCAACATCACAGTATTGCCCGTCTGCTTGATATTTTTAATAATAATACCGTTAGGTAATTGACGAGCGACAAGATCTAAAATCACCACAGCTTGACTGCGGCTAGTCTGTAGGTTTTCAACGATACCTTTACGCTCAAGCAATGATTTAATTTCAGTTTGAAGTTTTTTGATATCTGCAATTTCTTGATCTAAAACTCCAATCGCTTTATCCAATCTAGCATTTCTTTCTTGCTGAGCGCTCAGCTGGGAACTGAGATAAGTCCAGCCCAAAAATATGATCGCAATCGCGATGACGCCAGTGCCTATAGCCATTAAACCAAACTCACGCTGGCGTTCTGCGCGTTTAATTTGCCTATGCGGCAATAGATTGATTCTTATCATTTAATCAACTCCTCGCATTGCCAGCCCACAGGCAATCAACAAAGAAGGTGCATCTATGCTAACTTGTTGTTGTTTGATTTTATTGCTAACTGTCATTTCGTGAAAAGGGTTAGCAACTACCGTGTTGACTTGCGCTTGCTCTTGAACAAGTATATCAACGCCGCTAATTGCAGCGCAACCCCCAGCTAATACTAGATGATCTACTCGGTTGTACTGTGTAGAACTGGTAAAAAACTGCAGTGCACGTGCTACTTCTGTAGCCAAACATTGAACAAATGGCTGTAAAACTTCTGCATCGTAACTGTCGGGCAGCCCACCTTTACGTTTCGCAATTTCTGCTTCTTCTGCCGAAAGCCCGAATCGTCGTTGAATTTCCTGAGTTAACTGTGCACCACCAAAAGTTTGTTCACGAGTGTAAACCGACTTATCATCATGCATCACATTGATATGCATGCCTTGCGCGCCAATATCAATAATCATTACCGTCTGACCTTTGCCAGCATTAGGCAGCTGACTAGCTACTAAGGTATAAGCGGCTTCGGTGGCATAAGTTTCCACATCCATAACACTTACTTTTAAGCCTGCGCCTTCAGCGGCTGCCACCCGATCCTCGATTTTTTCCTTTCTTGCCGCAGCAATAATTACTTCTACTTCATCTGGACTATTTGTTGCAGGACCAATGATTTGAAAATCTAAATTAACTTCGTCTAGCGAGAAAGGAATGTATTGATTTGCTTCGCCCTCTACTTGAGCTTCCATGTCATCCTCACGCATACCAGCTTGCATGATGACTTTTTTACTAATAACTGCGGATGAAGGTAATGCTAATGCTGAGCGTTTTTCACGCGATGAGAGTAATTTCCAAGCTATTTTTATAGCATCAACGACCATGTCTAAATTCATGACGTTACCATCGACAATCGCATCTTTGGGTAATGGCGACATTGAATAGGCTTCAAGACGATATTTACCCTTGGCTAATGAAGATAGCTCAACCATTTTAACGGCTGACGAACTAATATCAACACCAATTAAATGTGGGGTAGTTTCTTTGAAAAAGTCGAATTTCAAATCAAAATTCTCTTTCTATTTTCGTTAGTTACGTTAGATTACAATAATTTACTTTAAATCCTAACAACAAGTTCAACGCCTGTAAAGCTAAATTATTATTTTTAATTTCTGTGTCATGGCATTTATAATATGTTTTTCAGTTAATTCTAAAGTCAGCTAAAATTTATGGCGCTTAAAAAATGGTGGCACTACTTGATCGTGTTTATTGTAGTTGGCGGCTTAGCATGCTGTGCTTTATTAGCCTTAGCAATTGCGTTGATTTACCCTGCACTTCCCTCACTAGATGCATTAACAGATTACCGACCCAAGCAACCACTTCGGGTTTATTCCAGCGATGGTTATCTAATTAGCGAGTTTGGTGAAGAGCACCGCAAATTTATTCCCATTGATAAAATCCCAAAAAATATTAAAGATGCAGTTCTGGCCATTGAAGACAGACGCTTCTACGAACATGGCGGTATCGACTATCACGGTATGGCACGCGCGATTGTTAACAATTTAACCGGTGCAGGCCGTGAAGGCGCAAGTACTATCACCATGCAAGTTGCTAAAAACTTTTTCTCTCGTGGTGAGCGCAATTTAAAAACAAAAATCTACGAAGCTTGTTTAGCGGTAAAAATCGAACACACCTTAGAAAAAGATAAAATTCTTGAGCTTTATCTCAATCAAATTTACTTGGGTCAGCGTGCTTATGGCTTCTCTGCAGCAGCACAAGTTTATTACGGCAAAAAACTCAGTGACTTGAGCCTAGCTGAGGCTGCCATGTTAGCAGGCTTACCCAAAGCACCATCAGCCAATAATCCATTTACTAATTATGTGCGCGCAACAGCACGTGAGCATCAAGTATTAAGTGATATGCACCGTTATAAAATGATAGATGGTGCAGAATATGAGGAGGCAATTGCACAAAAACTAGTATTCAAAGCCTCCCATCAATCACGAGATTTAGCCGCTGATTATGTCGCAGAAATTGTGCGCCAAAGCATGTTCGATCGCTATAAAGAAGATATTTACAGTAGCGGTTTAAATGTTTATACCACCATCAAAAAAGCCAATCAAGAAGCTGCAAATGAAGCGGTTGTTCAGGGTGTGATGGATTATGATAGTCGTCACGGCTATCGTGGCCCAGAAAAAATACTAAATGTTGCTTTATTAAGTAATGATGATGCCTCTAAAAAATCATTAGAGGAAACCTTAGATAATATAGAAACTTTTAGCGGATTTATACCGGCAGTAATCACCCATCTCAATACAAAATCAGTGAGTGTGTTTGCGCAAACGGGTGTTTCGCTTGAGATTACAGGCGATGGCCTAACGCTGGTGCAAAAAACACTAAATGATAAAGAGGAAACAAAGCGTAGTCTAAAAGTAGGCGCTTTAGTGCGGGTTTACTCACAAAAAAACGTTTGGAAAATTGTCCAGCTACCAGAAGTTGAATCTGCGTTAGTTGCGCTAAACCCTGAAACAGGAGGTATCACTGCATTAGTCGGCGGCTTTGATTTCCACAGAAGTAAATTTAACCATGTGACACAAGCATGGCGCCAACCAGGCTCTAGCTTTAAACCATTTGTATATTCTGCCGCTTTAGAAAAAGGCTTTACTGCAGCAAGTATTGTCGAGGATGCGCCATTTTCTCAATCCGCAGAAGAAGTAGGTAGCGATGAAGCATGGGATCCACACAATTTTGATAGTCATTATGATGGTCCAATTAGGTTACGTACTGCACTGACAAAATCAAAAAATATGGTATCAATACGTGTATTGCAAGCGATAGGCCCTGCTTACGCTCAAGACTACATCACACGCTTTGGATTTTCCGCGAAAGACCATCCCGCTTATTTGGCTATGGCATTGGGGGCAGGCTCTACTACACCGTGGCTATTAGCAGGCGGTTACGCCACCTTTGCCAATGGTGGCTACCGAATCAAGCCTTACTTAATTGATAAAATTGTGGATAGTAAAGGCGTGATCATTGAACAAAGTAAAGTTGCGCATGCTGGCGTTAACACACCTCGTGCAATTGATGCACGCAATGCGTTTATCATGACTTCCATGTTACAAGATGTGATTCGTGCAGGTACGGCTACTCGTGCTAAACAGCTTAGGCGTGGCGATATTGCGGGTAAGACAGGTACAACTAATAACCAAATGGATGCTTGGTTTGCTGGCTTTAACGCAAAACAAGTCGCCATTTCTTGGATAGGATTTGATAATCCACACACATTAGGTAAAGATGAAACTGGCGGTAAAGCCGCCTTGCCAATTTGGATACACTATATGGCCACGGCACTACGCGGCTACCCAGATACGCCTTACCTAGTTCCTGACGGCATAGTATCAATCAAAATAGACCCCATCAAAGGTACACAAGTGGGGGTTGATAACGACGGAATTTATGAATATTTTTACGATGAATCTCCACCACCCGAAGTTTTTACCCCGCTGCCACCCATGCAAGAGGATGTTGATTTAGAATCAACTGATGGTAGTGGCTTACCTACAACGACATTGAGCCCTATCGATTCAGCACCACCAAGTGAAAACCAAGCAACAAAAATACTTAATCCTAGTGGGTTTTAACAACATGGTGACTTACTAATTTAATATCGCTAGATTAAATTAATTAAACTATTTTATTTAATGACTGATTAGCAATTTAGGATTAACTATGGCGCGTGAAAACAGTCACCAAATACGGCAGCTCATTGCTCAGCAAGCAGCGCGCATGATGGCTGAAGAAGGTATTTCTGACTACGCATACGCTAAGAAAAAAGCGGGCAAAAAGTTAGGCACTTCTGAGACTAGCCATCTACCAACGAATAGTGAAATTGCAGAAGAAGTTAAAATTTATCAAGAGCTTTTTTTTCGTGATGAACAACCAGAACAGCTCAAATTATTGCGTCACGATGCATTAGTCACCATGCAAATGCTGGAAAGGTTTAACCCACACCTCACAGGTTCAGTATTAGATGGTACCGCAGGGCGTTATGCTGATACGCACTTGCATTTGTTTGCTGATAGCCTAAAAGAAGTCGAAATGTTCTTGCTTAACAAAAAAATTCACTTTCAAACTAACGAGAAATCATACCGCAAGTTGAATGATGGTAAACGTGACAAAAAAAGCAGTAACCGCAAAACGGTTCCTGTTTTCATACTTGAAGGCCCTAACGGGCTAATTAAGTTAAGCGTATTTGAGTTTGACGATATGCGAATAGCCACGAAACATGCCATTGATGGTGCTAATGCTGAGCGGCTTAATATTGCAAGATTAACTGCACTTTTAGCTTAACTTACTTAGTAGCTTAACTAAGA
>JACMMS010000111.1 GCA_014378915.1 Methylophilaceae bacterium | reverse complement strand
GCATCGTTATCCTGTTGCAGGCAAGCCTAGCGCTGTTGCGCCTAACGCACTCAATCGGCAGTTTAATCCACCCATGGCTAATATCAATTGGACAGGCGATATTACTTACATCCGCACCAGTCAAGGTTGGTTATATTTAGCGATTGTCCTGCAAGCGAAAAGTGGAAACAATTGGACGCCGATTAGTGGAAAGTTTTGGACGCTGTTTGACAACATAGCTGTTAGTGGAACGAAGCATGATATAAACCAAACATCCAATAGTAATTCCTAATGCCAATCCACCTAAAACTTCTGTAATAAATAAAAAGGTTACCTGCCTAATCGTTGTCACCCCCTGGCTCAATCGTTGATAAAACTGTCAAAAAGACAACCACCCCAATACCATCATTGAATAAGCTCTCACCGCTAATTCTTGTTTCAAGGCTTTTAGGAACCCCTACTTTTCTCATCACTGTCAGAACAGCAATAGGGTATGTTGGTGATATTAATGCTCCGAATAGTAAGTAGTAAATAAATGGCAGCGATAGTAGAAATGAGTGCGTGATAAAGTAGAAACCTATTCCAATCACTATCGTCGAAATTATGACGCCGATTTTAGTAAGCGGAATGATTGTCCACTTCTCTTGAGCTATTCCGTCTGATCGTATCTGTAAACTAACAGCAAAAAGCAGCAGTCCCAATATCCCATGTAAAAGCACACCTGCGAAATTGATTCGACTGACTAGGTTGATTTCCTGTGTCGTAATAGCTGATTCGAACTTGCTGCCTAGTACTATAAAAAGAGAAACAGTCATCCCAATCGCTGCAATGCCTATTAAATCTGGCAAATGAATGAAGCGATGGTTTATATACCCGAAAATTGCGACGAGCAAAAAACGACGCTGATGAGTTTAAAAGAAGTCATATTTCTCATGCGAGAAACTAAATATTTTTAACAACTGATTTAACTATAAATCAAGGGTTTTATAGGACAGTTTCTATCACAACTTCGCTCACAACACATAACTAGTTGGTTAGTGAACAAAGATCATAATTAGCCATGCTTCTAAATTTTTAATTAAATCACAAAGAAATTAAAAAGATGGGAAGTAACAATTCCCATCTTTCTCCTAAACAAGTTTACCAATGTTATTTGATGTAAATATCTTGGGTATATCATTTTTCATAATGACTTCAATTGGCAGTAGTTTGCCACCACTATTCAAGTGTATACCTTCGTAACTCCCAACTGCCATTCACAATAATCCATATTAAATCAATCCGCGAAGATTGTTTAATGTGTAAAATCGTAGCCAAAAATCAACCTAACATTATCTAGGTCGGACGGGCTGCCGCTACCACGCCAATCAACATGAGCGTAGCGCAAACGGAAGGATACTCCATGTAATGTTCCGCTTGGAGGAGACCATTTTATATCAACATCGGTTTCGTTCTTGTTGTTACCGATGACCTTGACCCCATCGCCGTATACTTTTAGAACAGAAGCACTCAAACCCTCCAGTCCATAACGGGTAAAGTTGTAGGCGGCACGGAGCATGACAGAGGATTCGTTCGCGCTGCTAAAATCTTCCACTTGTACAATGTTATAACTTGGTGAACTGCCCCAAGGAGTTTGAATATTCGCACCGCTACTAGTATCGGTGTAAGCAAGCGTCAGCAACCCCGCCCCAAGGCCAAGGTCTACTTTGATGCCAGCTAGATAGGTGGAGAAAGGTGTCCCAATAAGAAGATTGCTACCCGTGCTTCGCTGATCACTATATTGGACGCCTAATTTGAGTGTGTTGTCATGGCTGATAACCATTTTGTAGCTGGTGTCTATATAAAAAATGTTGATGATGTCGTTGGAATAATAGTTGATTGCACCCAGTAAAAAATCCTTGTTTTTAAAACTGGCCCCTGCTACCACAACCCCTCGATCAACTTCGGCTCCTGCTACACGAGACATCCACTCAAAATCTGTTGATGTCCAACCCTTCACCTTTGAGATATATCCACCACCATAGCGCCATTGCGATCCAGTATCAGCATTCACTTGAGTGCCAATAATGACAGCCCCCTCGAAGGATTTAGGTGTCATACGCACATCGTCGGTGTTGATAAACGGAGTGTCATACTCTTTGCGTGCTAGGCTAGCTAGCAGGTGCTCGTCAAGTTTAACTTCAAGAAAGATTTGGCCAAGCGAACTATAGCCATTTTGACCAGGTGTCAGGATGTTGCTGCCACCTTCGCCGCTAGGAGCATAGAACGGTTGCGAAGTATAGAGTGTCGCACCAATGGCGAAACGATCATTCAGATAGCCAGATTTGAAAGTCGCTGAGCCACCTGTCGCCCAAGCCTGCTTTTTGTGAATTACCATTCTGTACCTAGTCGTAGTAAAAGCTACGCAATTGCAACTTAAAGGCTGCATCACGCAAAAACGGCCACTCCGTCGCAAAGGATTCCTGAGGCTCTCGTGGTTCCTCTTCAACACCAAACTCACGCATCAAATGCACCCCTTGAGCTTCCGAGCTGTCGGTCACCTCATCAGCTAAAGCCATAGCAGACGCCATGCTTGATAGAAGCATCAGCCCCAAAGTTGTGATAGAAAGTTTAATTGTCATCTCTTGATAAAATTTGAAAAGCATTGCTCTGATCTTGATAAGCCTTGCTGTGAATCTCGGACCGTAAAAAGTGCAGACTTTGATACTCGACAAACTGACGTTAATAGTTAGAATGTCTAGAAGAAATTGCCTCATTGCAATGCTTTAAGGCTATAGCTAGTTTGTATCTTTGTCGCAAAGAAAACCATTTAGTATTTAATAGATCACTATCACACCTAAGATTCCTGATTTCAACTTCCATTGCTTGAATTTGTTGTTGGGCAAGCGCAATTACAGTGACTTTTGGTGTAATGCCAGCTAGCACTAGATGATAATGCTTGACCCAACTTTTCAATATTGAAAATCCGTCAGCAATTACCCCAAGCCATTGCTTTATTCTTTTGGGTCTTAAGATCAGTATCTAGGCTCGTTGTTCAGTTTTGCGTAACCACTTCTTTGACTAACCGCTTATTATCTTTTTCATTAGCAGCTCCAGTTTCGCGCATGAAAAAGCTTAAGATGATAGCGACGACGACACCGCCAACGAGCGGCAAGAATCCAACTTGGAATTCGTGCAACGTCAGCGGGGCGCCCTGAGGTAGCATTAGACGTGAGATGAAAGGCGACATGATGCCTGTCGTAACGAAAACAAGAAAGTTCATCACGCCCGCGGCCGTCCCTTTTACCTGAGAAGAGTTTGCTTCCTTCATCATCGAGAAGGGAATCATGGCCGCGCCAGATGCAACACCAAGCATGAGCGCTACCGAAAAAGGTGGAAGGACCCCAACCGGAACGTAAATTGCAGTTAGCCCTGCAGCCAGCATGACTAGTGCGCCGACAATTAGAACCGGCTTGCGGCGACCGATCTTGTCGGAGATAAAGCCGAGCAATGGGCAGCCAATTACCCATCCGATAGGCACCATCGAAGCTTCCGTGGCAGCTGACGCCATCGACATATTTTCACCAGCGTGCAGGAAGGATGTAGCCCACACAAGCGCTCCAATCGTAGTGGGCAGGAAAAGCAGACCACCTACGATACCGGCAAGCCAACTCTGGACGTTGCTGAATACGATCTTGAAGGGATGGAATACGCTTGAGATGGACAGTGGGCCGTGATGACTTGGACTATCACCCTTCTCACTAGGCATTGCGAACCATGTTGCAAATGCCAATACAAAACCTGCGCATGCGAAGGATATCCAGACATACTGCCACCCGATATGGAAACTGCCGTTCGGATCAATCGCCATATGAACAGGCTTAGACCCAAATGCCGCACCTGCCATGCCGAGCATTTGCGTCAAGCCAATAAACATTGCCAGCATCCTAGCTGGCAAATAGCGAGCCGCTACGTAGGACGAGCCGATGAAGGCAAATATTGCGCCAATTGCTTGTAAAACGAATCCAACCATGCCTGCAGCTTCGCTGCCTTGCGCAAAAATGATACAGCCAATTCCAACTACTGCAATGCCATAAGGAATGGTATTACGAGGCCCGTAACGGTCTAGCAACACGCCAGCAACTAAGGCCATCAACGCGTAGGCAACGTAGTATGCGGAAATCATTGCACCAATATGGTTACCGCCCCACGCAGCAGTTAGTTCATCTTGCATAACGCCTGGAGCAGAGCGAACTGCATATTGAAAGAAGTAAAAGAAAGCACAGAGAAACCAAGCCAAGAAGTAGAGCGGCTTCAATTCGTGCGGTGGCGAAAGGCTTGGATTAGAGGACTTGGTGGTTTTAGGGGACTTTACCATGACTTCTGATTCCTTTTGTGAGGTTGTTCGGCCGGCCCATGAATTCAGACCGACATAATGCTACTTATACCAGCGTGCTATTGCGGGAGTGGCGGCCGACCGTTAGCTTTTGCTACGAGATGCCCCCAGGAGATGAGCTCGGCGGTGCAGTCATCACGATCGATCACGCATTCAATCAGCGTTGGTCCATCATGATTAGCAAGGGCGACCCTAATTGCTTCGGCCAGTTCTCCGCCATTATTGACACGCATTCCTAGACCTTGTCCATCCTCGGCATTGAAAACCTTGACCAACCCCGCGTAGTCCCAGTTTTTGACATTGTTATAAGGACCGTCATGGATTTCGACCTCGATCGTGTATCCATGATTGTTTATCAGGAAGATGATGACTGGTAGTTTCTCCCTAATCATCTGCCCCACTGCCTGCGCCGTGAGTTGAAATGCACCATCGCCGATCAAGGCGATGATTCGCCGATCCGGTGCGCCCAGCGCATAACCGAACGAAGCCGGAACTGACCACCCAATATGACCCCATTGCATCTCGATTTCAAAGCGAGCACCACCTGGCAAATTCAATTTCATGCCGTTGAACCATGAATCGCCGGTTTCGGCAATCACCGTGGTGTTTGCCGTGATGAGAGGCCGGATCTGCCGCACCAATTCGACACGCATCAGATTTTCATTTGGATTTGCAATAATTTCAGTCGGGGACATGGTTTTGATACGAGCAAATTCGACCATTGTTGCCTCTTTCTTTTCGACCTTGTGAGCCAGGCCTGAGAGAAAGTCGCGCAGATGAATCCGACTGAAATCATATCCTTCCATATAGACACGGTGGGGGTCCGCTATCAACACACCAGCACCTTTTTGTTCAGATGTCCAGCCGACGGTAGAGTAATCGTTAAAAAGTGCACCAATGCAAATAACCCCATCTGACCAATCAACAATCGCTTGTGCACCAGGGGCACTGATCTCACCCCAATAAATCCCAATAAATTGTGGGTGATCTTCAGGAAAAAAGCTTTTAGCCGCTGCCATGACCGCGACTGAACATCCGAGCGCGTCGGCTAGTTCAATTGCCTCTTGCTCTGCATCCGCTGAACGCAACTTGCTTCCAATCAACAGCATAGGCTTTTTCTTGGTCCGTAGAAATTCTGCCGCCGCTGCTACCGCTGCTTGCAGCGTCTCGGTGTCGCTAGGTTCTTCATTGATAACAGAACTGATAGGCCCTGGTGCCGCACATGGCGCCGACGCTATGTTGCATGCAATTTCGATATAAGCTGGTTTACTTTCACGCAACGCGGTACGGATAGCGTAATCTATCTTGTCTGGCGCATCGACTGCAGAAGATATGGTGACAGCAGCACAAGTAATTTTTTTCGCCATTTCAAGCTGGTATGTGAAGTCATGCGTTCCAAGTGTGTGATGTAGCAGATGTTCTGTCGCCCGGTCGTTGCTATTGGGCGCACCTGAAACTAAAATTACAGGCAAATTCTCAGCATAAGCTCCGCCGATTGCATCGAATGCGGAAAGTGCACCGACACTGAATGTAACAATGGCTGCAGCTGCGCCATGAGCTCGAGCGTATCCCTCGGCACTAAAGCCGCAATTCAATTCATTGGAGCAACAAATCTGCTTCATGTCCTTGTTTGTTAAAAGCTGATCGAGCAACACGAGGGTGTAGTCTCCAGCAACCACAAAATGATGCTTTAACCCGATTTGAGAGAGTCGAGTGGCAAGATAACTGCCAACGGTATATGTCTCAATAGTATTATTGTTTCTAATTGTCCTCATTTTGTCTTGAACCATAGAAGACTTTCTGGAGGAGGTGATCTCAGTATTCGGTTGTTTCTTAGTGTGGCTATCCAAATCTTTCTGGCCTATGAGATTATTGGCACTATAAATGGTTGTCATAACACTATCCTTGTTTGGGTTGATCCATTGCACCATCAGCGAATAAGGCGAGTGATGTGACTCTAATCTGCAAATTGGTATAAAAGGTTCTTGAGTTCGTGTTCATCGGACTGCTTCCTTGCGTTGGAAACAAGTTCAAAACAAAGCAGAATGTAAAATATTAGTTGGTGAATTGTTGGTCAGGACCAAAGTATCCACCTACTGAATTAAGGCGTCCGTGCGCTAACGAACGATATTGTCGAGATATATGTCAGGAGCTGCTTGAAGTTGAGCATTTGAACTGATTTGTTGGATATGGACCCAAAGTCCCATTTATATCCGTCTGATTTATAAAAATAATTTTAATCAGGTTTCAGTTTAAAATAGTCATGGGGCAGGTGACGATGCGTATCAGTGATTCAGCTTTAAATATAAAAAAAGGCCAAGTTGGTGTGAGCCTTCTATTTACTTGAATACTAAATATGGTTTTGAATGCTTTTGACTTTAATCATGCGCGACAATTAATCCTTCAATAACTTCTCGCTTTTGGTTCATAACGTCTTTGAAATATTTGCTTGCAAATTCTGTAGCTACATTACTTGAGTTTTCGGCCTCAGCTTTTGTTTTAAAGATACTTACTGATGCTCCCTCACCTTTTCCATCGTCTAGCCAGTAGTACCTTATGAAGCCTTTGCTATTTTTAATAAGTGGAACAAATATTTCTTTTATTTTCTTATCAATCATTGCACTATCTTTTGCATTGAAGTGGTAATGACGAATTACTGCAAAATTTGACATTTGTATCTCTCTTTTTAGGTCAATTAATCGGAATTCACTGTAATAAAATATAATTAAAATCTAGCAAAGCGTACTTAAATATAACAGGATTATAAAGTATTAGTCTGTTCGGTAACTCACATAAAAGTATGGTTACAAGCTATACATTAAGGTTTTAATGATGGGTTAAACTTGAATATCAATTTTGCAAATACTATCAATTTGTTAAAAAAGAGTATATCCGCCAGCCTCCAAGTGCAGTATCTACTTAAATTTTAGGCATCGGTAAGAGCAAGCTATTTGCAAAACCTCTTGTTGACCGTTGTGAGACTCTAAATATAACAAATTGACCTAACTGTGTGTCTCAATTTGGCCGCTATTCGTCAATTAACCTATGTGCTTTGTTCCTCCAAACCAGACATTTAATCGGATTAATTTTTAAATTCAATCTAATAGGCGTAATCCAGTATTAATGCAGTTTAAACAGCTACCATTATTACGTGTATTCATCTTATTGCTATTAATAGTATTCTTTACAGATACTGTTTACGCTAGTGGCAAGATGGCGGCTGATCAAATGTGTACTAATTACACATTCAGTGCTGAAAACCACACTCATGATGGTCATGACATCCATCAACATGAACATCATAAGCATGACGCAGCTGATAAACAATCTCCCAATGATCATTGTTCAAAATGCGGTCACTGCATGGCCTGTTTTTCTGTTTTACCTCCGAGTCAACTAGACAATATGCAATCTCAACCCCAAACAATAGCGGTTTGCTTGTTTGAACCAAGTTATCTCTCGCACGTCATTGCACAGCTTAATAAACCTCCTATTTCTTAAAGAAATCAATGGATTTAATTTCAGCAACAGGCTATTAGCTTGTTGCTGATTCGTCACATTTATTTTTGAAATGAGATTTCGATGAAACTATTCAACTTATGGTTGTTTATACTTTCCTTACTGTTTCATCTCATCAGCCAGCTCTACGAGAAGACGTCTTTAATCATCACCACGAACTTTGACCTATGCTGTCAATCAATGAGTCGAACGGGTTAAGCCGCAAGCAACCTTTTGTAGTATTGTTGCGTAAAAGTAGCAGGCTGGACTTCCCCCAATAATGTAGACATTATTCAATGTCCGAATTGCTGTTGTTCAAACTGAACGGGGCTTAAATAATTCAAATAACTATGCCTGCGAACACGATCATAAAACACTTCGATGTAATCAAATATTTCTGTTTT
>JACMMS010000110.1 GCA_014378915.1 Methylophilaceae bacterium | reverse complement strand
TGTGCCCGTATACACCACGCTATTTTCTTCAGTATTGTGCGGTAGGTAAGGATTATCATCTTGACCGCCAAAAGCAAATTGTAGAATTTTCATGCCTGGTAGTGCGTATTTATCACGCAAGGTGCTCACCTCAGGCGTTATTACACCTAAATCCTCTGCGATAAGCGTTATATTAGGAAAAGCCTGTTTAATTGCACCTAACAAAGCATCTCCAGGTGCATGCACCCAATAGCCATTAATGGCAGTTTCATCTGTAGCGGGGATTTCCCAAGCAGCTTCAAAACCTCTGAAATGGTCAATTCGCACCATATCAAATAATGCATTTTGCGTTTGCATGCGACGTAACCACCATGCAAAACCGTCAGCTTGCATTGCTTCCCACTTGTAGTGAGGATTACCCCACCTTTGCCCAGTAGCCGAAAAATAATCGGGTGGCACGCCTGCAACAACCGTCATATGTTGATCAGCATCCAATTTAAATAAGTGCGGGTTACACCAAACGTCGGCACTATCGTAAGAGACAAAAATTGGAATATCGCCAAACAAAACGACGTTTTTAGAAGTAGCATAAGCCTTTAAAGCCAACCACTGACTGAAAAATAAATATTGTGTAAATTTTATGGCATTAATTTCTTGTGCTAACAATAAATTTGCCGATTTTAAAGTGGCTTCATCACGGTTTTTATAGGCTTCATCCCATTGAAACCAGCCCGTATGATTAAAGTGTTCACGTAATGCCAAAAACAGCGCAAAATCATCTAGCCAAAAAGCTTGCTCTATGCAAAATTGATCAAAATACTGATTTGTTGAAGCATCAATATTTGCCAGATAATTTTTATAAGCTAAATTAAGAAGTTGCTGTTTAGTTAAAGTTTTATCTACTAAAATATTAGTGGAAAGCCACTCTTTTTCGAAGAGTGCATCTAAAGAAATAAATTCTGGATTACCGGCGTGTGCTGATAAGCATTGATAGGGTGAGCCATCTGCATGCGTCATATTCAGCGGTAGCGTTTGCCAAATAGTTGCGCCTATTTCCTGCAGAAAATCGACAAATCTAAATGCCTCAGTACCCAAATCACCGCTAGCTGTATTAGAAGGCAATGAACTAATATGACATAACACTCCTGCCCGACGGCGATTCAATAATTGACTCATTTTTAACTCACTTTTTATTTAATCAATTTAGTTTATGCAGCTATTTCTACAATACTATTTACATCATTCAGTACCACGACGCATGGTGCCGCCAGCATCTGGGTTTCCTCCACCAGCACTAATGGGTTGATTAAGCACCTCCGGTACGGGTAACTTGAGTAGCGCATATAAATTCATCAGATTAAGTCGATAAAGCTTATCAAAACTATTCACACTGACTGATGAGTTGTAATCGCCAAACCACCAAAACCAATCTGAGCCTTCACATATAGCTAGCTGCTGCTCGCAAGCGGCGCGCTGTTTAGCATCTAAGGTGTTATTTAGCATCACTTTGTCATAAGCTTTTTTAGATTCACATAGCAAATCCCAACCATGATTTTTTTCAGCGCTGCCTATCCAAGTACTAAATGTTCCATACACCCAACTGCCCGCGGCGATTTGTGGCAACACGGGAGTATCAATTGTTTTAGCATGTGTATTTTGCGTTAAAGCTACGATTTCACTAAACGTGGTCATTTGAATATCAGGGTGAATGGATAGCGCCGCATATAACTCACTTAAAAAGTAATATCCATTGTATGGATAATATTCCCAAGCGTTTTCACCATCTAAAATAACACTCACTACTTGGTGATTATCTGTAGTTTTGGATTGCTGAATGTGCTCTAAGGTTTGTATAAAATCTTTAACAGCTTCAGATGAATGCATTTTTCCATATTCAAAACCAATTTTGTCAGAAAGAGAATCATCTCTAAAAAAACATAATATATCTTGCTTGCCATCAGTAACTTTATAAGGCTTGTAAAGATAGTCGTACTTATTTGCGTTGGATAATCCCGATTTATTAAGGCTATTAGCCAGCACACTTTGACCTGTTGCTGCCCAAGTCACACCATGTTCGGCCATCAACGATAATGCCGTGTGAGATACGCCACCTTCGGCGGGCCACATACCTTTGGGTACAACCCCAAAACGCGCTTCATGAGTACGCTGCGCAGATTCAATATGTGCGACAGCACGCGGGCGTCCATTCGGGTATTGGGCATTAAGAGGTAATGGTGCAAACGGCATAGCATCTTTGGTAGATTTAAAGTCTAACAACAAAGGTAATATCGGGTGGTAATGCGGCGTAGTCGAAATTTCAACCTGTTTGTTATCTTGGAGGGCTCTATAACGCGGTATTAAATTGGCAATCAACGTACCAATCAAATTAAACAGTTGTTCTCTGTCATCAAAGGTAAATTTACACCCTTTAGCCATCAATTTTTGTACTAATGGCTCGTTAAGTCGTACGCTTTCACCTGTCCAGGCAAGGTGATACCAAACGAGTAAATCTGCTTTATATTGCGCAGAAAAATAATATAGCTCTGCGTCATCTAATGATGGCTGAGCTTCCACAAAAATACGTAACAATCTTTGATAATTTGGAAATGGACTTAACATTTTTTCATGATGACTTTTGAAGCAGCTTTCCACGATCAAACGACATTCATCAGTTGAAATGCCCTCTAGTTGCTTTCTTACCAGTAAATCCAATAATGGATCGCGAATTACATTGGTTTTAAATTGCTCTGTGTAGTCTTCAAGTTGATCAAGCAATACAGGTACAAAGTTAAAACTAGCTTTAGCCTGCGGGTTAACTTCTAAGTGATATGCCATATCTGTGTAATCTTTTATAGCATGTAGATAAGTCCATGGGAGTACATATTGATTAGTGACAATATCGCGATAATCTGGCTGATGCATATGCCAAAATAAATTGAGATACAATTTCTTGGGCTCAAAAACAGCTGGAGTGGCAGCCTGAGGGGCTGTAGTTAGCATAATTTTAACTTTCTTAGATATTATTAATAAATTTGCAGCTATTTTTGTGGCGGCTTATTTAGTCAACGTGGATTTGCTTTTTGGGCTAGGCCTCGTTTAAAACTATGCTTTAAATGCTTACTTTAAATTGCTTATATCATTTACTAACGTGCATTATGCAGGTTTTGACCCAACATTTCTGGCGTTACTAGCACAATACCTTTCTCAGATACGTAAAACCTCTTTTTATCTTCTTTTAAATCTACGCCGATTTGCATACCTTCTGGAATAACCGCACCACGATCTACGACCACATTCTTTAAAACAACATGACGATTAACGGTGACTTTAGGCAGAATAACAGCCCCTTTAATATCACAATAACTATGAACTCGCACATCAGAAAACAATACAGATGAATCGAGGGTTGACCCACTAATCAAGCAGCCTCCAGACACCATAGAATCAGTGGCAATACCTCTTCTACCTTCACTATTAAACACAAATTTAGCAGGTGGTAAATGCTCTTGATAGGTCCAAATTGGCCATTTTCTATCATATAAATTTAGTTCTGGAATAACGCGTGTAAGTTCCATATTAGCTTCCCAATAAGCATCAATTGTCCCAACATCACGCCAATAGTATTTTCCATTCTCGGCACCCACGCAGCTCTCGGAAAATCGATGCGCACAAACACGGTATTTTTTAATTAAATGCGGAATAATATCGCCACCAAAATCATGGGTAGATTTTGGATCATCTGCGTCACGAATTAGTTGCTCATATAAAAAAGCGGCATTAAATACATAAATACCCATACTCGCCAAAGCTTCCGTGGTGCTACCTGGCATTGGTTCAGGATTTTTAGGTTTCTCACTGAACTTCACAACACAGTCACCCCCATCCACGCTCATCACTCCAAAGGCTTTTGCATCTTCTAACGGTACGTTAATACAGGCAACTGTCATGTCTGCGTTGTTTTTGACATGTGAAGCGAGCATTTGGCCATAATCCATTTTATAGATATGATCACCTGCCAAAATCAATACATATTCCGCACCACTTGCCCGCAGAATATCTAAGTTTTGAAACACAGCATCGGCAGTACCTTTGTACCAGTCCTCATCCACACGCTGTTGTGCAGGGAGCAACTGCACATACTCATCAAATTCGCCACGTAAAAATCCCCAACCGCGCTGGATATGCTGAATTAAACTATGGGCTTTATATTGCGTAGCAACGCCAACCCGACGGATGCCAGAGTTAATACAATTAGATAGTGGGAAATCAATAATGCGAAACTTACCGCCAAAAGGCACAGCCGGCTTAGCGCGCCAGTCAGTTAGGTCTTTCAAACGACTACCACGGCCACCCGCTAAAATCATGGCTACTGTATTTTTGGTGAGAGCACTAATAAATCGAGTGCTGTTATGATCTTTATTTTCTTGTTGCATAAACGCCTCTAGTTTTTTGAAATTGAATTTTCATAAATTGACTGTTGTATATGAAAACTAGGCATTAACATTTCTCAAAGTTATTTTTTAAAAATTTCTAATAAAACGATTGTTCATTACTTATCTAATAGGATTATTATAGACGTGCATTGAAGGCTTAATCTAGTAGAATTAGCATCAATTAAGTAATTTACTGTAATATATTTTTTAAGTGCTCAAAGCGACTTTAAAATTACGAAAAAGTTAGCAAATATAACCCTAAAAAAGCAGACTATCTTGGCAAAAACAACTTCAACCACATCAGCAGTTACTGCAATTAACCCACAATTAGCGCTAATTTTGGCAGCCAGACATTATGATCCCTTCAGCTACTTGGGTTTACATGTGGAGAATAAGCGTCAGGTTTTTCGTACTTTTTTACCTTTTGCAGCAGAAGTAAGTTTATTGGTGAATGACAAATGGCAGCCTTTAGACAAGACACATGCTGATGGCTTGTTTGAGTGGCAAGGCAAAGGTGACTTGGTTGCACCTTGTCAGCTTAAAATAGTCACGAGTGGTGTAACAGTAATTCAAGCAGATACTTACTCATTTACGCCTATGCTCACTGCAGATGAGATACATTTGTTTGCTGAAGGTACATTAAAGCTGGCTTATAACACTCTAGGCAGCCACCTTTGTGATCACCATGGTATTCAAGGCGTGCGTTTCGCTGTTTGGGCACCCAATGCTGAACGTGTTAGCGTGATTGGTAGCTTTAATCAATGGGATGGCCGTATAAATCCCATGCGGTCTCACGGCTCAAGTGGGCTTTGGGAGCTATTTATTCCGAATTTGGGCGCTAATACCCTATACAAATTTGAAATTCGTAATCGCCATACAGGTAATATCCTTGTAAAAACAGACCCTTATGGCACAGAATTTGAGTTGCGCCCTGGCTCGGCAGCCAGAGTATCAGACAGCAATCAGCATAATTGGCAAGACAGCGAATGGCTCAAGTCGCGACATACTGCAGATTGGCTGCACGCACCCTTTAATTGCTACGAAGTACATTTAGGTTCTTGGAAACGCGATGAAAATGGTCACTTCTTAAGTTATCGCCGTCTAGCAACTGAACTAGTGGGCTATGTTAAAGAAATGGGCTATACACATATAGAACTGCTACCAGTTTCTGAGCATCCATTGAATGAATCTTGGGGCTATCAGACAACAGGCTACTTTGGAGTCACCAATCGTTTTGGTAAGCCAGATGATTTACGCTTCTTAATCGATGCATTCCACCAAAACAATATAGGTGTAATTTTAGATTGGGTACCAGGACACTTCCCAAAAGATGATTGGGCGTTAGCGCGCTTTGATGGTACACCTTTATATGAACATGCTGACCCTAGGCTAGGCGAACATCAAGATTGGGGTACCTATATTTTTAATTACGGTCGTAATGAAGTGCGCAATTTTTTAATTGCCAACGCTTATTACTGGCTATCTGAGTTTCATATTGATGGCTTGCGTGTGGATGCGGTTGCTTCCATGCTTTATCTAGATTATTCACGTAAAGCTGGAGAGTGGTTGCCCAACAAATATGGTGGCCGCGAGAATCTAGATGTTGTTGACTTTATTAAGCAACTCAACATAATGGTGCATGAGGACTTTCCTGGAGCGCTGACGATTGCTGAAGAATCAACCTCTTGGCCGATGGTATCTCGTCCTATTTACTTAGGCGGTTTAGGTTTTAGTATGAAGTGGAATATGGGCTGGATGAATGATACGTTATCCTATTTTGAAAACGACCCGATTCACAGACGTTATCATCAAGACCAACTCACATTTGGTCAGCTATACGCTTATAGCGAAAATTTCGTACTCCCTTTCTCGCATGATGAAGTGGTACATGGTAAAAAATCGTTGCTAGATAAAATGCCTGGAGATACTTGGCAAAAGTTTGCTAACTTACGCTTACTTTTATGCTATCAAATGACCAGCCCTGGGAAAAAACTTAACTTTATGGGTAACGAAATTGGTCAAGGCCGTGAGTGGAACGTCAACACCAGCATCGATTGGCATTTACTCGAAAGCAATTGGCATACAGGCATTCAACAAACAAATCGCGATCTCAATCAACTTTATCGCAATACACCTGCGCTATATGATCTAGATTTTGAGCACCAAGGTTTTGATTGGATAGACTGTCACGACTCAGAACAATCGATTATCAGCTACATAAGACGAGCCCGTGACGGTACTTTTGTTATAATGCTAATGAATTTTACACCTGTGTTACGTTTAGGATACCGTCTAGGCGTGCCAAAATCTGGTAAATATACCGAACTATTCAACAGCGATGCAGCCTGTTATGGCGGCAGCAACCAAGGCAATGGCGCTGGACTGCATACTGATGATGTAGCATGGATGAATCAAGCACAGTCGCTTTTGCTCACCCTACCGCCATTAGCTGGTCTAGTATTAAGGCTGAAATAAATCTTGGCAAAAAACTGTTGAATAATTACACAATATCGCAACAAAAATAAATTACCATTTTGCTACTTAACTCAATAAAAATCTAATACTTAATCGCACATGACCAAACTTAACAAATACCCTTCATGGCACCAATTATGCCAACATCAACAAGTCATTGCAAAGCACCATATGCGCGATTTATTTGCAGCAGATAAAAGTCGCTTTGATCGATATAGTTTAAAGTTTAACGATTTACTGCTCGATTACTCAAAACACCGTATTACAGATGAAACGCTGCCACTGTTGTTCAAAATAGCGCGTGAAGCTAACATTGAAGATTGGCGTGATCGCATGTTTGCAGGCGAAAAAATTAACATTACAGAACACCGCGCTGTACTGCACACGGCTCTCCGTAATCGTAGCAATACACCAGTATTCGTCGATGGCAAAGATGTCATGCCAGAAGTAAATGCCGTATTAAAACAAATGCGCGAGTTTTCTGAGAAAGTACGTAGCGGTGAATGGCAGGGCTATACAGGCAAAGCGATTACCGACATCGTCAATATTGGTATTGGCGGGTCTGACTTAGGTCCTGTGATGGTTTGCGATGCACTAAAACCCTATGCAAGACCAGACTTAAATGTACACTTTGTATCGAATATTGATGGTGCGCACCTAATGCGCTCACTAGAAGTATGTAATCCAGAAACTACATTATTTATTATTGCTTCAAAAACCTTCACCACGCAAGAAACCATGACAAATGGCCGCTCTGCCCGCACTTGGTTTTTGGAGACGGCTAAACAAGAGGCCTTTGTTGCCAAGCATTTCGTTGCATTATCTACAAACGCAAAAGCAGTGTCTGAGTTTGGTATAGACCCGGCCAATATGTTTGCGTTTTGGGATTGGGTAGGCGGACGTTATTCACTATGGTCGGCAATAGGATTATCTATTGCTTTATATGTGGGTATGGATAATTTCGAAGCCCTATTAGAGGGTGCGCATGAAATGGATAATCATTTCAAAACAGCACCCTTAGAACAAAACATGCCAGTAATTATGGCAGTAATAGGGGTTTGGTATAACAATTTCTTTCACTCCGATACACTGGCTATATTACCATATGATCAAGGTATGGCCCGCTTTCCAGCTTATTTGCAGCAGGCGGACATGGAAAGTAATGGTAAGTTTATTTCACGCGAAAATAAGCGTGTACAGTGGAAAACTGGCCCAGTTGTCTGGGGAGAAGCTGGCACCAATGGCCAACATGCATTTTACCAATTAATTCACCAAGGCACACAAATTGTACCTTGCGATTTTTTAATGCCCGTACATAGTCATTACCAAATTGGCAAACATGGCTACGCACACCACAAAATCTTATTAGCCAATTTCTTAGCCCAAACACAATCACTCATGCTAGGCAAAACTTCAGATGAAGCACGTGCAGAGCTAGAAAAACAAGGTATGAGCGGTGAAGCATTAGAAAAGATTTTGCCCCATAAAACATTTGAAGGTAACCGCCCTACTACTTCAATTATGTTTGATATGCTGACACCCAATACACTGGGTAAGTTAATTGCGCTTTACGAGCATAAAATATTTGTTCAAGGCATGATTTGGGATATCAATAGCTACGATCAGTGGGGTGTTGAATATGGCAAGCAAATTGCCCAGCAAATTTTGCCTCAATTAATTAGTGATGATGTGGTTACTAACTATGATAGCTCTACTAACGGTTTGATTAATTTCATTAAAGTAAATAGTTAGTCATTATTTTAGTCATAAAAAATCCCAGTAAATGCTGGGATTTTTTTATTACTTTCAACAAGCACTTTAATGACTAGTCAAAAAAATGCTTGGATTAATTTAACGCAACTGCAAACCAGTACTTTTCACCAAACTACTAGTCACTGAATTTCCCATTTCAGCACCAAATTTCTTAGCAACTCTATCGGCAAAGCCGTCTTGGTAAGTAAAATCTACGATTTCTTCTTGTTTAATTACTTCACGCGCAACATAATTCGAGCTACCCAATGCATCAGCCAAGCCCATTTTAATGCCTTGCTCACCACTCCAAAATAGACCGCTGAATGTTTCTGGAGTTTCTTTTAAGCGACTACCACGACCTTCACGCACCACGGTTTTAAATTGTTCGTGGATTTCGTTAAGCATGGTTTGGGCAAACTCTACATGCTTAGAATTCACTGGTGAAAATGGGTCTAACATCGCTTTATTTGTTCCCGCTGTGAGTAAACGGCGTTCTACACCTAGCTTTTCCATAGTACCAGTAAAACCAAAACCATCCATCAAGACACCAATTGAGCCAACAATGCTAGCTTTATCTACATAAATTTTATCGGCTGCAACGGCAATGTAGTAACCTCCAGATGCACAAATATCTTCTACCACTGCATAAACAGGAATGGCCGGGTGTAGTTTTTTCTGACGTTTAATTTCATCATTAATAATACCTGCTTGTACTGGGCTGCCACCTGGGCTGTTAATACGTAAAATGATGCCTTTAGTGCCTTTATTATCATAAGCATCTTGCAAGCTAGCAATCACAGAATCGGCATTCACCGCATCCCCTGCACCAATTACACCAGAAATATCAATTAAGGCGCTATGCGCAGAGCTTGATTTGCTGGTACCTCCAAACCAACCCAGCCCTATAAACAAAAGAGTAAACAAATAAATAAAGAGTAAGGTTTTGAAAAACAAGCCCCATCGCCTTGCAGTTTTTTGCTCTTGTAAACCAGACAATGCTAGTTTTTCTATGGTAGTTTGCTGCCAATTACTTTCCGTGTTGCTATCAGCCATGTTGTACTTTCAATAAAAGTTAAGTAAAAGTTGAAGGAAGTTTTAATCGATTAATATAGTAATTTCATTACCACATTCTGTCATTTTTTCTGTGACGTGTAGTTGCTTTAACTGCTTGCCTTTACAAGGTCCAATTACGCATTGCCCAGATTCAGGGAGGTAATGTGCGCCATGTGTAGCACATACTATAAACTGTTTACTACTATCTAAAAAATCACCTTGATTCCAATCTAGCTCAATGGGGATATGCGCACACTGATTCACATAAGCATAAAGTTGACCATTAAAACGCAGTAAAAAACCCGTAGCAAACTGCCCTAAACTCGGAATAGCGAAACGTAAACCTGTAGACTTTTCTTCCACTACTTGATTAAGCAATACTATTTCATGTTGAGGTGCAGCCCCTTGATTTTGTTCAATTGCATTAAGTGACATATTGCTCATAATTTAAGCATTATCAAGTAGCCATTGGCTTAGTCTTGAAAATTCATCAAAAATTTCTAGTGGATTATAGGGCAATAAACTCTCACGTGGTTGCGCACCGTAACTGACAGCCAGAGCGGGAATACCCGCATTTTTCGCCATTTGTAAATCATAACTGGTATCACCTATCATTAAAGTCCGCTCTGGCGTTGTGACAAAATGATCCATCAACTCATCCAACATTTGTGGATGCGGTTTAGATAGGCATTCGTTAACTGTACGCGTGGCCTGAAAATATTTAGTTAAATCAGCATGCTCTAGCGCTAAATTTAAGCCACGCCGACCCTTACCTGTTGCCACCGCTAATTTAAAACCACGTTTGTGAAGAGTTTTAATGGTATCTGCGACACCTGCAAATAAAGGGATATTCTCTTCATGTAAGAAATAATAATCGCGGTAACGCGCTGCTAAGGCCTGCGTGTTATCTGGGCCAATATTACCAAGCAACGTTTTAATTGCCTCATTTAGACTTAATCCAATAATACTGCTCGCTTGAGCACGGGGTATTTCACCTAAACCAAGTTCGCGACTAGCAATAGTAATCGCATCAATAATCACACTAGTGGAATCGGCTAAAGTGCCATCCCAATCCCAAATAATTAAATCAAATTGTCTATGCATATGACTTATGATGCTTCATGTTTAAATTGATTCATGAATTTCTCTAACTCTTCCGGCATAGGCGCATTTAATTTAAGTGGCTCTAAAGTTAAAGGATGCTTTAACTTTGTTTCAGCCGAATGTAAAAACATACGTTTTAAACCTCTTTTTATTAGCGCTTTATTTAAAGCAAAGTCACCGTATTTATCGTCGCCTAAAATTGGAAATCCCAAGTGTGCCAATTGCACGCGAAGCTGATGTGTGCGACCTGTCACTAACTGTGCTTCTAAAAATGAATACTCACCCAGATTTTTCTTAAGGTGAAAAATAGTTTCCGAGTGCTGCGCCTCATCATATTTATCTTTGGATTTATCTGTGACTACATTCACACGACGCTCGCCATTAGGTAACACGTATTTTTGTAAGTCTAGCGTTACGCGTTTTTTCGGCTCAGTCCAACTGCCCTGCACCATCATCAAATAGCGTTTATCTGTTTGATTATTTCGAATAGCTTCATGTAGCGCAACTAAGGCTGTGCGTTTTTTGGCAATGAGCAATACACCAGAAGTTTCGCGATCCAAGCGATGTACCAGTTCTAAAAACTTCGCTTTAGGACGCTCTATACGCAACTGCTCAATTACACCGAAACTGATGCCGCTACCACCGTGTACAGCAAACCCGGCTGGCTTATTCAACACCAAAAGCGCATCATCTTCAAATAAAATATACTGCTCCAATTTAGGTGATGACTGGCTAATAGTGGTCGGTTTATATTCCGAAACTCCTGTGCGTATTGGTGGAATGCGCACGATATCCTCTAATACCAAGCGATAATCTGCATCAATGCGTTTTTTATTGACGCGTACTTCACCGCTACGCAAAATGCGGTAAATGTGGCTTTTAGGTACACCTTTCAATACTTTAGTTAAAAAGTTATCAATACGCTGCCCTTCGCTTGCCTCATCAATGGTTAAATTAGAAGAACTGGCCTCGCTCACTCTTGAGTTGATAGCGGCCTCATTAATAGCTGTACTCATTAATTTTTTAATCTCATTCTTTAATATTTGCTTATTATTACTAGTTCGCCCGAATTCACATGCAACCTTTTGCGTATATAATGCATGTAGCCTATAATATGTGTATCCTTGAGTAATTGTTATTTTTGCACTTTTCAATTTTCAAATGATGTAATTAACTCACATCAAGAATAACAAATAGTGACAAAAAATACTGTGGTTAATATCGCTCGCCAATAAAAGTAGCGGTAAGTAAAATTGTGCTAAAGCCGACTCAGAACATAAATTAACAAATAAATACAAAGCGCGACTGAATTTTACTGAAGGACTTACTAAAGATTGAATTTTAACTAATAAATGCCTTCAACTGGTATTTATTAAAAGAAAAGTTATTTAATACAGCTGTTTAAAACTCAACTAATGTCAAACAAGTTTGATGTTGAGTTGGCTGGAAAATTAGTGATAACATTAGCTTTAACACACGTACAAGTGACTAAATTAAGTGATTGCCGGCGATTATTACGCAGCAAGGTATTTACAATAGATGCCTACTTTATAAAAGTATTTCTTGAGTAAATATGATTTTATAACTTACAAATCAATGTGTTAAAAATAGCTAATATTCAGCCGAAGCCCAAATTTTGCCGCTGCTATCATTAATTTTAATAACTTACTTTTTACTAAATTAATCTTGCTGTATTTTACTTGTGGTTTGACATAGCAACGTCAACAATGATTGCGCTCACTATGATTTCCGCATTGCCTTCAGTACTGTCAGCCCATAGATATTATTTGTAATTGCTTCTGCCACGCCTAACAGCACTGGAGAAACACTTATGAAACGCATGCTATTTAATGCAACGCAATCTGAAGAATTGCGCGTCGCCATTGTAGATGGTCAAAAATTAGTCGATTTAGATATTGAACACGCAGGCCACGAGCAGCGTAAAAGCAATATTTACAAAGGCGTAATTACTCGTATCGAACCCTCACTTGAAGCTGCTTTTGTGGATTATGGTACCGACCGCCACGGGTTTTTACCATTCAAAGAAGTTGCGCGCAGTTACTACCAAGATAAACCAGAGGGCCGCGCACGCATCCAGGACGTACTAAAAGAAGGCCAAGAGTTGATTGTGCAAGTCGATAAAGACGAGCGCGGTAACAAAGGCGCAGCGCTTACTACACTTATTTCATTGGCTGGTCGCTATTTAGTACTCATGCCTAATAATCCACGTGGTGGAGGTGTTTCACGTCGTATTGAAGGTGAAGACCGCAACGAATTACGTGATGTCATGGCGCAGTTAGAAGTAACTAATGGCATGAGTATTATTGCGCGCACCGCTGGTATTGGTCGCAATGCAGAAGAGTTACAATGGGATTTAAGCTATTTAACCCAACTTTGGACCGCAATTGAAGGCGCATCCAAAGAAAAAGGCGCTTATTTAATTTACCAAGAAGGTAGTTTAGTTATCCGCGCTATTCGCGATTACTTTAGCGCTGATATTGGTGAAATTTTAATTGATACACCTGATATTCATGAACAAGCTATTCAGTTTATGAGCCATGTTATGCCTGGCAACGTATCACGCGTGAAGTTATATCAAGATGAAATTCCATTGTTCTCACGCTTTCAAATTGAACATCAAATTGAATCTGCGTTCTCACGTGAAGTACGCCTGCCTTCTGGCGGCGCCATTGTCATTGATCATACTGAGGCTTTAGTTTCAGTGGATGTCAATTCTGGCCGCTCTACCAAAGGTTCTGATATCGAGCACACTGCATTTAATACCAATATTGAAGCGGCTGAAGAAGTTGCACGTCAATTGCGTTTACGCGATTTAGGCGGCTTGGTAGTCATTGACTTTATTGATATGGAGAGTCAGCGTAACCAGCGCGCAGTTGAAGATGCTTTGCGTGAAGCTTTACACCCTGACCGCGCGCGCGTGCAAACAGGCAAAATCTCTCGCTTTGGTTTGCTTGAACTTTCACGCCAGCGTTTGCGCCCAAGCTTAGGCGAAACCAACCACATCCCGTGTCCACGCTGCAACGGCACTGGCCATATTCGTGGGATTGAATCAACTGCCTTGCATATTCTTCGTATTGTGCAAGAAGAAGCGATGAAAGAAAATAGCGCGGTAATTCAGGTGCAATTACCTGTGGAAGTGGCTACTTTCTTACTCAATGAAAAACGGGCGGATATTCATAAAGTTGAACAACGCATGGGCGTAGAAGTGGTATTAATTCCTAATATCCACATGGAAACACCTAACTACAATATTACACGTGTACGTCACGATGATGTGACCGATGAAACTTCACGTGCCAGCTATAAAATGGTTGAAATGCCAGCTGAGCCTTCAATAATTGCTAATGCAGCTGAAGCGGCAAAAGCAGCCCGTCCAGAAGCTGCCGTAAAAGGTATTACGCCAGCAGCACCGGCACCTATTGTTGCAGAAAAAATAGAACCTATCGCAAAAAAACCATCGTTACTTTCTCGTATTAAGGCATTATTTAGTAGTAGTTCTGCTCAGCCAGTTGAGAAAACTGAAGCTGAAAAACGTGCTGAAAATAATACCAATCGTAACACTCGCAACAACAATCGTAGCAATCGCAACCGTAATAATCGTGATAAAAATGAGCGCGGTGATAAGGTAGAACGTGTTGAACATCTTACAAATGATAAGCCACAACAAATACAGAATCAGCGTAATCAACAGCAACCGCCTAATCAGCAACAACAAGCCAAACCACAGCAAACACGTAATGAGCCTCGTGGTGAGGTAGTAGCTCAACCATCTCAAGCAGCTCAAACAACACCTCAAGCTTTGGTCAACACAGAGGTTGCTAGCGATAATCGCTTAGAGCGCACTAACAACAGTCGCCGCAGCCGTAATGGTCGTCGTGATCGTCGTCCTCGTGATGAAACTGTACAAAACTCCGCAGCAAGCTTTGAGCCAGTAGAAGTGTTGATTAACAAGGAGCAGCCGGCTACTTTAGAAAGACCTATTGCAGATAATGCAAAAACAGAAGTAACAGCTGAAATGATCGAAACGTCATTGGTTGAGGTAACTCCAATTATTGAAAACAAAGTTAGTGAAGCTAAAGCTGTTGAAAATAACACTTCTGCAACAGAGGCATCTATTACTGATTTAGAAACAACACCAAGCAAAGCGAAAAAAACTCGCCCTGCACGTCCGCCTCGTAAAGCAAAAACAGTTAATACAGATAGTAAAGATGTTGTTAGTGAAGTCACTACAGAAGTAAATACAACCAAAGTAGCAACTAGCGTATCGGTAAAACCAGCAAAAACTAAACCTGCTAACAAAGCACTGGCAGCAACAAAACTTATTGACTTAGCAGGTAGTGGTTTACAGTTGGTAGAAACTAAAGGTGAGGCAACTCAAGCTATAGTGACTCTTACAGCAAAACCAAAAGGACCACGTAAAACTGCTGATTGGGAGAACAAGCAAGAGTCTGCACCTGAAGCTGCACCTTTGGTCATGGTTGAAACGCAAAAGTAAAGTTAAATAAATAATCAACAGTCAATAAAAAAGCCCGAATTAGTTCGGGCTTTTTTATTGACTTAAATACACTAGTATTAATGAGTACGAAGCCATTGTATTGTCATGAAGCCTAAAGCTGTCATGATTAGTGAGCCAATCACATGACAAGAGATATGCATGGCTGCCCATGCATATTGATGACGTTGAAATAAAGTAAATGCTTCCCCTGAAAATGTAGAAAATGTCGTTAGGCCACCTAAAAAACCTGTGGTTAATAATAAACGTAGCTCACTACTTGGTGTTGCAATTGCGAATAATGCAATGAGCACTCCCATTAAATAAGCGCCTACCAAATTAGCGATTAATGTGCCTATTGGCAACGCTGGGTGTAGTGCATTGAGTAACAAACCCAAACCCCAACGCACCCAAGCGCCCAATGCTGCGCCTACTCCAACTGCAAAAAAACTATTCATTTATACCTTTTACTTAAAATCCAATTATTAATCACAATAATGGAACAAATTTAACCTTGCTATAATTGGGTATCCGTATTTCATGATTGAAATGGCCTAAATCTCACCATTTTCAATCATGGATACTAATGTTGATATATCCACCCCATAGTTGATTTCCTTTTGAGGCTGTTCTGGCTGATATGATCTAAAATCATCTACTCTTGAGAATCCAACCAATCCATAATCTGGAGTGCTGCGACGTTCAAACTTAGGTCTGATCAATTGCTTTTTAAACGCGCCTTCTGCAAACAATATCTTCGCTCTCAACGCTTCAAAGCTATACCCCCTGCCTAGTCTATCCATTACCCTGATTAAGCTGTTCAGTGACTCGGTATAAGCATTGGTCACTGGATAGTCGAAGTAGTTAAGGATATAAGGCTGCCAGTTACGCCATGCTCTAATTAAATCAGCAAAGGCATCGCGAACATCAGGTGTAATCGACTTTTCCCAATCAGCAAATCTTAATAAAGCTGCGTGTTTAGAATTGGCGCGGTAAATGTTAAAGAAGTCTTCCTTTAAGCGATAAGCTTAACCAAGCTCTGGGTAAGTCTCCAACCAAGTTGATAGGCGGCTCTTTTCCTTCTCATCAAGGTCTGATTCACGCTTCAACAAGACGAACCTGTCATGCATTAAGCCTCGACGCTTCTTAGGTGTTAGTGACTCAAGGAAGCTCTTTCTAACACGCTTCAAGGCTTCATTAGTCATCTTAATGACATGAAACTTATCGATCACTATCTTAGCTTGTGGCAGTACGTCTTCGACAGCATCTCTATATGGCCGCCACATGTCCATAGTCACGTATTGTATGTACTCATGGCCATCAAGTTGCGACAGATACTTGATGATCGTTTCTTTATTGCGATTAGCTAATAGTTCAACCACTGTATTATTTTCAATATTGGTAATTACGCCACGCGGCTTGATCAGGTGAATCTCATCGATACCCATCCATTTAGGGGTATCAAAACGGACAGTGCGTTCGATCTCATTAATGTAGTCGCGGAATACGGAGCGAACGGTGCCTTCATTGATGCCAACATCTTCTGCAATGGATGCGAATGTGCGCTTAATTGCCTGTTTGCCAACCCAGGCAGTTAAGCGGCTTGTCATCATGCGTTTTTCATCAACATCAGGCAGTGATTCATAGAACGTTTTTGTGCATGAGCGACATTGGAAACGCTTAGTCTCAACATGAAGACTAACACGTTTACCGTGCACAGGTAAGTCTTTCACCATTTGCTCGCGGCGGCCAAAGCCAACCAGATTGTCAGACAGGCAATGGGGCAGCGCTCAGGACGATCTTTCGCTATAGCATCAATGTGGTAGTCATGGTCGTTTTCTTGAAGCGCTGTGACCGTGTATGACGGTAGGTTAAGAATGTTTGCTGGCATGATTATTTGTCGAACTTTTTACCAGAGGGTTGCGTAGTGATTGAATCATCGAGGTTTCCAATTAACGCTTCAGCCTCATCCATCTCACGCTCAAATTCTTCTACAGTTGGCATAATGGCTTTAATCTCTGGTGGGGGTGTTTGCGTAACAGTATAAGTTGCAACACCAAGCGGCTTTGTCGAGTCCTTTAATGCATATTCGACAATGACATTGTTCTTTTCTCGACATAATATTATTCCGATTGGCGTTGCACCAATTGGACTCTTATGAGCGCCATCAAGTACGTTGAGATAGAACTGCATCTTTCCTGCGTATTCTGGTTTAAAATCATCAATTTTTAGGTCGATAATTACGAAACAATGAAGATTAACGTTATAGAACAATAGATCCAAAAAATAATCCTGCCCTCCAATCTTTAATGGATATTGGCGACCCATATAGGCAAAGCCCTTGCCAAGTTCCATCATGAATTTAGAAATGTGGTCTATCAATCCAAGCTCGACATCACGTTCTTTCGCATCGTGTGCAATAGTCAGAAAGTCGAATATGTATGGATCCTTGAACGTCTGCTGCACAAGCTCCGATTGATATTCAGGTAATGTGGTCTTAAAATTAGTGACAGCAGCGCCTTTGCGTAGGTGCAGTTGCGTGTCAATTTGAGCGACTAAGACGTTGCGACTCCAACCGTTCTTCACTGCTTCTGCAGCATACCAAAGGCGTTCTGATTGATCTTTAAGATTGGTTAGAAGTGCTATTTGGTGATACCAAGTTAATTGTCCAAGTGGTGCTTGGATAATTTCATCGCCACTCCACGCCTCAGCAAAACTACGCATGTACATCAGGTTTGAACGTGAGAAGCCCGTCATATCAGGAAACTCATGCTTAAGATCCTTGGACAACTGATTCACTACATTAGAACCCCATCCATGCTTATCTTGACGATCAAGGATGTCGTGGCCTATATGCCAGTAAAGCATGATCATCTTTGAGTTGACCTTGATAATTGCTTTGGTCTGAGACTCGCGGACGCGGAACTTAAGGTCTATTAGCCATATAGTATATTCAGCGTTGCCTTGCGTTGTAGTTAAGTTACTACTCACAACCATCTCCTGTCCGAGTTATATGATTATTACTTACCTGAGAGCTATACGGTAGAGAGTTCATCCATTTCTCAACAGCAATTAGCAGATCTTCAGTTGGCGCTGGAATCAATTAGGTTTTTAACGTTCGGTTGGCTTGTCTGCCATAGCTATATCTGTATTGGTTGGCTCTAATACATACAGAATAGAATAGTTTCTGAGCATAAGTCATTTCGACTTTTGGTGTAAGAATTGAAATATGAAACCCAGTATAGAATGGTTCAGTTTGAACAAATGTTTCAAGAACTGAGCCACCGAGCGCTACTGTTATTTGACCCGTGTCAGCAGGCTTGATTTCCGGTAAAGGTTCAACTCTTGCTGAAATGCCATTGTTTTTTGCAGTCCTCGATACAAAGTTAATGCCTTTTGCATTGTTACTCAGCCTATTCAATTCCAAAGAGTGACCGTAGCCAATATTAAAGACATTACTAAGTTCAACTAACTTGTAATCAAGCCCATTAAAAATATTTCCTGTAATTAATTCCGGCGAAACTGGCAAGGAAAGTTAATCATTATTAACCATGCTGGTTTTATTAACCCAAGATGGAATTGTATCTGGCAGTTCAATTTTCTTTAAACGATCACCTTTAGGCTTACGTCCATACGAGAATTTGTATCTGTTAGCGGTAATGCATTGAGCATAAAAAACCTTTTCTTGTATTGTCATTTTAACTTTTGGTATCAACACAGATACATCACTATTAGGAACAAACTCAAAGTCTGATACATATGAGTAGGAATGACTCCCTTCACTATTAGTAGAAACAAAAAGAGAGTCTTTCGGATATATGTTTTTTAAGCTTACTGCTGATTTATTTATCCATCCAGCAACTGTTCTTTTTTGCGTGCTTGCCAGTCTTACAAATGGTAAAAACCCCTCTTCTGGTTTAGAAATAACTGTTAAACCTGAGCTCGCTATTCCATTTTTAACGTGAAATAAAGAATCAAGCCTCATCTGATTCTCCTTCAGATCCGGCACTTGATTCAATATCTAACATCAAGTTATATAGGGCTAACTTTTTAATGGCTTTCCCGAAATCATCTCTAGTTAGTTTGCTGTAATCAGTTTCGATATAAGCTTCAGCAACCCATTCATCATCAGGCGTGACATATGCCGTTACTGACTCTCCAGCATGAACTTCATTATTACGATAACTCTCAATCCATCGGTCTCTTATTTTGGACCAGTTTTCGTTAGCATCAACTCTTCCGTACTGTTTGGTTTTAATAAATCCATCATCGCGCCAGTACCCGAACCACGTTTTCTTAAATGGCTTACAGATTGGCTTATTTTCCAGCGGCTCAATCTCTATCTGGTAGTGAGGTTTATGAGCTTCAAAAACCACGATACATGTCACAGTGCCAACAGGAGAAAATAATTCACTAGGCATAGACATAACCGCTTTCAGTGTATGGCTCTTAAGTAACTCATCTTTTGCTTTATGTGGCGCAATTACACATCCTATTGGAATAATAGCCACGCCAATTCCACCATCATCAAGCGCATCCAACATATGCTTCATAAAAATAAAGCTCATGAAGTTCAGCGTCACTTTTCGATTGAGCGTAAGGTGGGTTTAACATTCCAATGTTAGGAAGCATATCTTTAACTGACTTGATGATTGCGTCGTCAAAGCAACTGCCTTGATGCAGGTTAGCCTTACCATCGCCGCGCAATATCATGTTGCTTGCAGCAAGAGCAAACATTTTAGGACTATTTTCAATACCAATTAGTCGATTGCGCTTTATATCCTGGCGCTCTTCATCGGAAACTGATTTCTTTAACATGTGCTGCACCGCAGAGATAAGAAATCCGCCTGTACCAGCACAAATATCAAGGACCTTATCTTTAGGGCCGACATCAGTTGTTAACGAAAATAACTCTGCCACATGGCGAGGAGTAAGAACAATACCTAATGCTTTTTTATCCCCAGCTGTATATTTTAGAAACTCACCATAGAATTGGCCAACAACGTCAAAATTATGATAAATACTAATAAAAGGCCAAACATTATTATTTATTCTTGAGATGATTTCCTTAAACACCCCGTCAGGATATTCCTTCGATAGCTTTGAGTCAGGCTTGGCGAGGTTTGGATGTACAGCTATTGCAGAATATGGCTGCAGCATATTGTCTTTCTTTGCCTGCGGTATTTCAGCTTTATTTAACTCCTTCTTAATTGCTCCTAGCCATGCGTCTTGCATATCTTCAGGAGACAGCGCGCTAAAAGTTTTCACGAAGGCCGCATTCATTAGCGCGATCAAAGTACCACTGACAAGTAACGGCTTATCCTCTTCGGAGACTTTGGCTTTCGTCCAAATCAATTCATGCAGTTCACGAGAAAAAGCCAGAAGATCTGAGTGGCGCTTCTTTTCGACTTCAGGATCGAATGAGACTAGTCGGTAATAGTCTTCAAATGAAATAAGGCTTTCTACAACAACCCCAGCTTCATTAACTAAATTTTTGTAATCTGTTGAGCCGCATGGGTAAAGAAAATTTGAAACTTTTAAAGAGCCTTTAGTTGTGCCGCTAACCGCAACTGCAAGAACTGTATATTCTTTAGATAGGTGTTTTGCGTAATGAATAACCCCATCAACAGCATATTCAACAGCTTTGTCTCTATTTGGGCTTTCGTGTTTTTTAACGTCCGGCTTACATTCAAAGACTATTAAGAAGTTTGTATCCTTTTTGTTGGATATAATAAATTCAGGGTATCCCTTATTGCCTTTTGTATTTTTACTCGCTTTAGATAGAAGTCCTTTAATTCGAGCTATTTCTGATTTCTGCTCTTCAATTGATATTCCGTTGTCAGGGCCATAATAGCCAAATTCTCTCAATGCATCTCTAACCAAATTTTCGGTGATACGTTCAGCCATATTAAAACCCCATATAAAGTTTATCAATCACTAAATACGGATACCCCTATAATTTAACCTTACTAGGTTGAGCTAAACGAAGCTTTAAACAATATAATAATGCAATATGCTAGCTCTTCTCCAGTCTCTTCCCCACAATATCCTATACATGAAAGTTAAAAGTGCGTATTTTATTTGTCACGTCAGAAGCATTTCCTTTAATTAAAACGGGTGGTTTGGCAGATGTAAGTGGCTCATTGCCAGCAGCATTACGCGCATTAAATGCCGATGTGCGTATTTTAATACCTGGCTACCCTGCCGTACTTAAAAATTTAGTGAATTTGGAGCCGCTATGCAGTATAGAAAATTTACCTGTTGTTGGCAGAGCAGAGTTACGTATTGGCAATATGCCAGATACTGGCGTGCCTGTGATTGCGATTGATTGCCCCACGCTTTATGAGCGTGATAGCGGCCCGTACATTAATTCGCTTGGATTTGATTGGGAAGACAATCCAATACGTTTTGGTGTGTTGTCAAAAGTAGCCGCAACCTTATCAGCAACAGGCTCACCAGTAAAAGATTGGATGCCAGATATCGTTCATTGTAATGATTGGCAATCTGGATTAACACCCGCCTACATGAAGCTCAGCCATCCAACTACAGCTAAATCCGTACTAAGTATTCATAATTTAGCCTTTCAAGGCTGTTACGATGCCAGCATGGTAGAACGACTATCTTTACCAAGATCCAGCTTTCAAGTTAATGGCTTGGAATATTATGGCCAACTTTCATTTTTAAAAGGTGGTGTTTTCTATGCGGATGCTTTAACAACTGTTAGCCCAACCTATGCAGAAGAAATTCAAACTGCAGAATACGGTTTTGGCATGCAGGGTTTATTGGATTTACGTGGCCATGAAATTAAAGGTATTTTAAATGGTATAGATACCAATGAATGGAACCCAGAGACTGACCCCCATTTAGCAAAAAATTATAGCGATACTAGTATTTCTGGCAAAAAAGCCGTTAAAGCTGCGTTACAAAAACAATTTGGGCTACAAATTGATGCGAATGCACCATTGCTGGGCGTAGTTAGTCGTCTAACTTATCAAAAAGGCCTAGATTTATTCGTTGAAACTATACCGAGTTTAATTACCAAAGGTGCGCAGATTGCAGTGCTAGGTAGCGGAGAAGCAGAACTGGAAAATAGCTTCAAAGCCCTTGCAGCACAATATCCAAGCCAAGTAGCCGTCACTATTGGCTACAATGAACCACTCTCGCACCAGATAATGTCCGGAGTGGATATGTTTATTATGCCTTCACGCTTTGAACCTTGTGGACTTAATCAATTGTATGGTTTACGGTATGGTACACCTTCAGTAGTGACACAAACAGGTGGTTTAGCCGACTCAATTACTGATACGAATACACTCACTTTGGCAGATGGGACAGCTACTGGCTTTAAAATGACAGAAGTCACTACTCACGCTCTTAGCGTGGCTATTAGCCTTGGTTTAGCTTATTACCAAGACGCAAAAACCTGGCGAAAAATTCAAAGAAATGCAATGAATATTGATATTAGCTGGAAACACAGTGCACAGTCTTATTTAGATTTATATACCACTGTATTGGCAAATTAATTAACGTATACTTAAATTATCTTCAGAGCTGGCACAGTAACTGCTTATATATTATTAGCTTCTCCAAAGCTGATTTCTCCTCCTTAAGGGGTGTCTTTATGACACCCCTCTTTTTTTGTCTAAACTATCAACTTTGAGTTAAAAAAAGTTAATTACTTAACAATAAAATGCTCACGATAATATTTAAGTTCATCGATAGATTCATAAATATCAGCTAAAGCTTCGTGTCGGCTTGCCTTTTTAAATCCAGAGTAAATCTCTGGTTTCCATCGACGAGCTAACTCTTTAAATACACTTACGTCTAAATTTCGATAGTGAAAGAATGCTTCCAAATCAGGCATATAACGCGCCATAAAACGTCTATCCTGACAGATAGAATTACCACACATAGGTGACTTTCCTGCACCGACGTATGGTTTTAAAAACGCAATCATTTTTTCTGTCGCTTGAGCTTCAGTCAAAGTAGAGCCCTTTACTTTTACAATGAGCCCTGAGCGACCATGTGTACCTTTATTCCAGTTATCCATACCATCCAGTATACTATTTGATTGGTGAATAACGAGCACTGGAGACTCACCCAATACATTTAAATCAGCGTCCGTTACCACGGCAGCCAGTTCTAAAATGCGGTCACTGTCTGGTAATAAGCCGCTCATCTCCATGTCTAACCAAATTAAATTATTAGGATTGTTCACTATAGTTGCGTCTGACATCATGATTTCCATTAAAATAGAGTAAAAATGCGTGGCAACGCCACGCATACTGAACCAATGCTTTGTTAATGCTTCAATATAATCGTATATTAACTTAAATTGTCACGAAATTAATTAACCATGAACACACCTTTTACCTTAGTTTTTGTTTCACTACTAGTTTTGAGCACCATCATTAGAATATGGCTAGGTCGCCGACATATTAGTTATGTATTAGGACATCGGAATCAGGTACCAGCAGTTTTTGCGTCAACTATTGCATTAGATGCGCACCAAAAAGCCGCTGATTACTCTGCAGATAAAACTAAACTCATGATTATGGAAGCCTGTGTTCAGGCTTTATTACTTGTGTTTCTAACACTAGGTGGTGGCTTACAAATGATCGATGATATATGGCGTACTTTATTGCCAGCGAATCACATTGTGCGTGGTGCACTAGTCATTTGCAGTGCATTACTTATCAGCAGCATTGTAGATTTACCTTTTGACTACTATAAATCATTTGTAGTGGACGAAAAATATGGCTTTAATAAAATGACGCCAAATATGTTTTTTACAGATCTCATTAAACAGAGCATTGTTGGTTTAGCACTTGGCGCACCATTGTTATTTGCAGCACTTTGGTTAATGCAAAGCGCCGGCGATTACTGGTGGTTGTATTTGTGGTTTGTGTGGAGCGCATTTAATTTACTCATGCTTGCAGTTTACCCTACTTTTATTGCACCATTATTTAACAAATTTTCACCACTTGAAGACACAACCCTCAAGGCTCGTATTGAAGCTTTGTTAACAAAATGCGGCTTCAAGTCACAAGGTTTATTTGTTATGGATGGCTCTACTCGCAGCAGCCATGGCAATGCTTATTTTACGGGGTTTGGCTCATCAAAGCGCGTTGTATTTTTTGATACATTGCTTGCTCGTTTAAATACTGACGAAATTGAAGCAGTATTAGCACATGAACTAGGACATTTTAAACATCATCATGTCATTAAACGCATAGCTATGATGTTTTTTGTTAGCTTTATAGGATTAGCTTTATTAGGTTGGCTAATTAAACAGGATTGGTTTTATTCAGGTTTAGGTGTTAGCTTGCAAAGTAACTATATGGCACTCATTTTGTTTTTGTTAGTTTCACCTGTATTTTTATTCGTGTTACGCCCCATCATGGCGAGCTATTCACGTAAAAATGAGTTTGAGGCAGATGACTACGCAGCTAAAAACGCTAATGCTAATGATTTAGTTGCTGCATTAGTTAAGCTTTATCGTGACAATGCCTCTACCTTAACACCAGACCCTTTACACTCAGCATTTTATGATTCTCATCCCCCAGCAAGTATTAGAATTTCAAAACTAGAAGCGTATACTCATTTAGCTAACATTGGAGATTAATAATGAGAGCGCTGTTAAGTGTATTGTTGCTGTCAAACTTGAGCAGTGTTTATGCTGCGGAAATAAATGTTAATAAAGCGGATATATCCCCTTATGCAAAAGCAGATGCAATTGCTGGCAAAAAGTTGGTAGATTCATACTGTATCAGTTGCCATGCAAGCAGCTTTGGAGGGGATGGATCTTCTATTTATACACGTGAATTTCATAAGGTAAAAACGCCTAAAGGCCTAGTGGCACAAGTGCGTAATTGCAATACAATGATCGGTTTACAATGGTTTGAAGAAGATGAACTCAGCGTAGCAAAATATTTAAATAACACTTACTACAAGTTTAGTGAATAATTGAAAGCTTTATTAAATGGCGTAGTAGTGGCGGCTTATGGCAAACGCTATGATGTAGAAATTACTGATGCAGATGCAGTAAAACATAGAGTAAGCTGCGTCACTCGTGGTAAAAAAACCGACTTAGCTTGCGGTGATTTTGTGCAAATTAAAATGACCGATTCTGCGAAAAGCACGCCAGAAGGTGTAGTTGAAAAAAGCTTGCCGCGCAAGACATTGCTTTATCGTAGCAATGCTTTTAAAAGCAAAACATTAGCTTCTAATGTCACTCAAATAATTATTGTACTTGCCACCCAGCCAAGTTTTTACGAAGCCCTACTTAACCGTTGCTTAATTGCCGCAGAAGGCGCAAGAATTAAAGCACTCATTGTGCTTAATAAATGTGATTTAGCAGATAGCAACGATGCTTTATCTAAGTTAGCACTTTATAAAGAGTTGGGCTATGAAGTATTAGCCCTATCAGCTAAAGACGATATATCACCTTTAAGACAACATTTATTAAGACATACCAGCGTGTTGGTCGGTCAGTCTGGCATGGGGAAGTCCACTATAGTCAATGCACTTTTGCCGAATGAAAACGTGCGCACACGTGAGGTCAGCGATGTATTAGATAGTGGAAAACACACCACTACCGCCACACATTTATATCATTTAGATGCAGCAAGCCAGCTTGTAGATTCTCCTGGATTGCAAGAATTTGGCTTACATCATTTAAGCATTATCGAACTTGAATACGCATTTATCGAATTTAGACCGTACTTAGGCAAATGTAGATTCAATAACTGTCGTCATCATCATGAACCTGACTGCGCGATTATTGATGCAGTTGAAATAGGAAAAATTACTTCTACACGCCTAGCCTGCTATCAAACACTATTTATTGAGAGTACGATTAAACAACCATACATATAGCTAAGACTTTATTTAATCTAAAAACTAAAATCAATTCAAATTAATTCAGGCTCTTAATCATTACCGTATGGTACTTTGTGGCTATGGTATTAGTAATAAATTTCACTATAATTATCAAACTTAAAAAAATTTAGTCATGATGGCAAATTTAAAGAAGCAACTAATAGAAGTCGACAAATTAGCAATCGGTATGTTTGTAACCGAGCTAGATATTCCATGGCTAGATAGTCCCTTTTTGTTACAAGGCTTTATCATTGAGACTGACGATCAAATAAGTGCCTTAAAAAACTTATGCAAAATAATATGGGTAGATAGAACAAAATCTGCAGGCTTTCAGTTTGTTGCGCCAAAAAAAGAAAAAGTTGCTATTATAAGAGAAGGCGCTGTGATTAGGTTACGCGCTTCAACGCATGATCCTGCCAGCATTTATGAGGAAAAAGTAAGAAAAGACAAAGCAACAAGTCGTAATACCTTAGCAAACTCTTTCTCCTTTTTAGATATTTTACGCGAACTAAGAAATAATCCAACGCCGCAATTAACGAGTTCTAGTCCTAGCAAAGTTTTACACCATGTACAAAACATGACTGAACCTCTTACTACCAACACTAATGCTCCATCTAAATATTATGCTAATAATCAGATACGTACGGCTAATTTAACAATTGCGCAACACTTAAAAAAAGATATTAAAGGCTTATTTAGTAACTTGTTAGGTGGCGTATTGGGTTTAATGTCAAAAAAAGAAAAACTTAAAACCAATGTCGATTGGTTTGGCCCAGATAACACACCAGAAATTGCAGGGAATCAAGGTTATCGTATTACCATTTTTGAAGATGAGGCAATAGTTGAGGATGAAATTGCAACCATTTATCCGATTTATGAAAAATCTCAAATTGCCACACGCGAGCTATTTAACAATATTGCTAATAAGCAAAATTTAGACCTAAGCCAAGTGAGCGAGATTATCGACAGTATGGTCAGTAGCATTCAGCGTGCACCAGATGCGTTGATGTGGCTGGCTAAGCTAAAAATAACGGATGACTATTCTTATAATCATGCGCTTAACGTTTCAATTAACTTAATGGCATTTGCCAGCTTTTTATCGTTATCTAAAAAACAAATTAAAGAGCTAGGTATGGCAGGTTTATTGCAAGACATTGGCAAAATCAATATTCCATCTGACATTTTATTAAAACCAAATCAACTAACCCCCGAGGAACTGCAAACTGCAAGATCGCATGTTGATGAAGGTCTAAGTATTCTAGAAAAAACACTTAATATCCCATCAGGCGTTATTTTTTTAGTTGCACAGCATCATGAACGCATAGATGGTAGCGGCTACCCGTATCAATTAACAGGCAATCAAATAAGCTTACAATCACAAATAGCAGGCTTAATTGATACTTACTGCGCAATCACCAGTGATAAGCCCTATGCTAAAGGCCTATTTAACCAGCAAGCTTTAGAAAAAATAAATTTAATGAGTGGTCAGCAATTTAGCAATACGGTTGTGGATCAACTAGTACAGTTTTTAGGCATTTATCCTGTCAGCTCATTAGTAGAGCTCAATACGGGTGAGATAGCTGTAGTCATACAGCAAAATCAGGTTCGACGATTATTGCCACGTGTTTTAGTGCTGCTTGCACCAGATAAAACACGGAATGAACATCCAGCCACCATTAACTTGCTTAACGCGCCTTTGACGCCCAGTGGTGAGCCCTACACCATATTGCATGGAGTAGCGCCAGATGCATATGGGCTTAATGCAGCAGATTTTTATGTTTAATCAATCACTTTTAATCAATTATTTTAGCGTTTGATATGTCCACAGAAGGTAATTACGTCAAAGCAATAACTACACCTAACAGGGAGTTTGAAATATCATATTCGGCTGCTAACCTGCTACTAAAAGCTCAACAATTTTCATTAGATGCTCAAGACATCTCAGGTAAGTTTGTAGTAGATAGTCCTAAAATATTACATATCACCAATGAGCTTGCAACTCAACAGAATAACCAATATTTACAAGACTTTGTCGAAGTTTTGCTAGGCTGGCAGAGCAGTTTAAATGAGCAGGAGTTTACAAAAAAAATAAATAAAATCATAAACTTATGGATTAATGCCGTAGATGAAAATACACACATCGATATTATTCTAGACTTAATTAGATGTATAGGACTATACAAAAAATTCTCAATATTCAGTTTTAATACCCATACACAAAATTTTCAGTTATTTTTATTCAGCTTAGTGACAGAAACCATTGCCTTACATCAAGAAACCAAGTTAGATTACACATTAAATCACGATGCCCAAACCAACTTGCCTAACACTAATATGATGTTACATAAGCTCACTCACTGCCTTAATGCCAGTTTGAAAAGTGATGGAGAGCATACAATTGGGTTAATGTCAGTGAGCTTTGAAATTGAAAAGCTGACTTCAATTTTGATTCAACTTTTATCACAAAGTTTAAATGTCACAATTGCTACATTAATACAAGAAGCCTTGCCAAAAGGCGCTAGCTTATATCAGATGAGCAACATGCAATTTGCAATTGTCATTGAAAATCTGAGCAATAACGTTCAGCTCAACTTATTAGCTACTAAAATTCAACGAATTTTTGAACAGGTTTTAGTGATTGATAATAAATCTCTACGGGCTATTCCAATTGTTTGTTGCACGTACGTAGAAAAAAACGAAATCCTAAAATCTAAGACTACAGCACAGTCTTTATTACAAAATATTGGTATCGCATTAGAAAGCGCACTTACAACACATAGAAATTTTGTAATGTATTCACTGAAAATTTTTGATGCTATAGAAACACAAAAACAAATTGAGCTAGAAGTCATTGATGCGTTTAACAATAACAATTTAACCTTATATTTTCAGCCTATTGCTAATTTACCTGATGAAAGCTGTGCAGGTGCAGAAGTATTGCTGCGTTGCCCACAAACATTAAGTTTAGGTATACATCCTGCCATGGTAATTGATGTTATTAATAAAGTGGGGTTGGGTGAGCAGTTTACGCGCTGGCTTATTAATTCTACTTGTCGTTTGGCTAATGAGTTGATTCATCAACATCATTTACCCATTTACCTCACATTTAACTTGCGTGTAGAAGATCTACATAATGTTGAGCTGCCACATTTACTCACACAAAGTATGACGATGTGGAATTTAGATGCGAATGATCTAATTTTAGAAATTACTGAAAATGGTATTTTAGAAGAAAATGATAAAACAACTGACAACATCAATCAGTTGGCTGCATTGGGATTCAAGCTTGCTTTAGATGACTTTGGCACAGGATATTCATCACTTGCCCGCTTACGCAGTATGCCTATTTCATTAATTAAAATAGATCAGTCATTCGTACGTAATATTGCAAGATCTATTGAAGACTATGAAATTGTAAAATCCATTTCATTACTAGCGGCAAGCTTGGGCAAAGAAGTATTAGTAGAAGGCGTAGAGGATATAGATTGTCTTAATTTAATCAAAGGACTTAATTTTAAAAAAGTGCAAGGCTATTATTTTTCAAAACCACTCCCATTTGATGAGTTTGTCGAATGGGCGAAAGCTCATCCTCAACGTATGCTAGCTAGTGCCATTGCTTAAAATCGATTCTGTTATAATAAGCTCATGCAAATTACCACCCGATTAGAATTTGATGCTGGTCACCGCATCCCCTCACATAAAAGCCAATGCCGTAATTTACACGGTCATCGATATGCGCTTGAAATCACCTTAAGTGGCAATATTATTAGCGCTGATAACCTCTCTGAAAATGGCATGGTCATGGACTTTTCTGACGTTAAAGCCATTGCCAGAAAAGCCGTTGTAGATGTTTGGGACCATGCTTTTTTGGTTTATAAAAAAGATTTTGTCATTTTAGACTTTTTAAACACATTACCTGATCATAAAACGGTGGTGATGAACATAGTCCCAACTGCAGAAAACTTAGCGGCTGAAGCCTTTAATATTTTAAAGGCTAACTATCAGGATACCTTTGGCAATCACCTAAAGCTTGAAAAAGTGCGGCTTTATGAAACTCCTAATAGTTGGGCTGATGCCATAGGTGATTAAAATATAGATGAGTAAGCTAAAGTAGAGTTAAAAATAAAAAGCGGATTTAAATCCGCTTTTTATTTTTTCAAGTCTCAGATATTAAGCCAAACTCGCCAAGTCTGCCTTCAAATCATCAATATGCTCCAAACCTACAGCTATTCGAACTAGTCCATCACCAATACCTGCATCGGCACGTGCCTGAGCAGAAACACGACTGTGAGTGGTCGTGGCAGGGTGCGTAATAGTGCTTTTTGCATCGCCTAAGTTAGCCGTAATTGAAATCATTTTTGTAGAATCTATCAAATGCCAAGCAGCTTCTTGTGCTGTCAATCCATTACGCGGCTTAACATCAAATGACACAATAGCCCCACCACTTTTCTGCTGTTGCATGGCCAGCGCATATTGTGGGTGAGAAGCTAATCCTGGGTAATACACTCGCGCCACACCCGCTTGCTGTTCTAACCAAGTAGCGAGTACTAAGGTATTGCGGGAATGTGCCTCCATACGGACATGTAGCGTTTCTAAGCCTTTTAAAAAAACCCAAGCATTAAATGCGCTCATTGTAGGCCCTGCCGTTCGTAAAAATCCGTACACTGGCTCTAATACGTCTTTTTTACCCAGTACTGCACCGCCTAAACAACGACCTTGCCCATCAATATATTTGGTTGCAGAATGGATAATAATATCTGCGCCAAAATCAAGCGGTTTTTGCAAAGCAGGTGTGCAAAAACAATTGTCTACAACAAGCAAAGCACCCGCCAAATGTGCAATTTCGGCAAGTTGTGCAATATCACACACTTCAGTGAGTGGATTAGAAGGTGTTTCAACAAAGAATATCTTAGTATTCTTCTGTGATGCCGCTTTAAATGCCTCTGGATCTGTCAGTGAAACAAAGGACACTTGCAAGCCCCACCGTGCCAAAATATTGCTAAATAACTGTACAGATGTACCGAAAATACTGCGAGATGCCACGATATGGTCGCCACTACTGCATATGCCCATGACACAAGCCAAAATAGCAGACATGCCGCTAGAAGTCGCTACACAAAACTCTGCACCTTCTAAAGCTGCCAGTTTATTTTGAAACATCGTGACTGTGGGGTTAGTAAAGCGTGAATAGATATTACCAGGCTCTTTACCCGCAAAGCGTGCGGCAGCTTGCGCTGCATTTTCAAACACAAAGCTAGATGTTAAAAAGATGGCTTCAGAGTTTTCTCCAAATTGGGTATGTTCACTACCAGCACGCACACCTAGTGTTTCTGGGTGCCATTTTTCATTATTAAAATTTGTCATATTAATTTCTCATATTTCTTTTTTATCGCTAAAAATTAGGTAATAAAAAAACCCGTTTTAGCTTAAAGTTGGCTAAAACGGGTTTTTTTAATACGTTGGCTGCACGCTGAAAAACGTTACATCCAATAACCTCGCTTTTGCGGAATTTATATTGCGCCCGCAAGCTGAGTAAGACTTTTATTAAGTTGAGTCACTCAAATCAGCGCAATTCAATGTTAGTCCCATGAGTCTTAATCGTCAACACTCATGACGTTAAACTTCAGCTAATTCGTCATCCTCGTGACCTACTGTTGGTAATAAATTTAAATCCATCTGTGTGCTCGCATTTGTTGGCTTATGCTCTTTATTAATGTCACCACGAGCTGTTTCGATATTAGTTAAATAAGCTTCATCAATATCGCCCGTCACGTATTTCCCATCGAAACATGAGCAATCAAATACTTTCATCGCAGGATTACTCAAACCAATATCACGTACTAGTTCATCCAAATCTTGATAAATTAATGCGTCAGCCCCAATCTCTTTACAAATTTCTTCATCTGTACGATCAGTTGCTAGTAACTCATCACGGCTAGGCATATCAATCCCGTAAACATTCGGAAATCGGACTGGAGGTGCTGCAGAAGCAAAATAAACTTTATTCGCGCCTGCATCACGCGCCATTTGTACAATTTGTTGTGAGGTAGTACCACGCACAATAGAGTCATCGACTAATAGAACGTTTTTACCTTTAAACTCAATCCCAATTGGGTTAAGTTTCTGACGTACTGATTTTTTACGCAATGCCTGACCTGGCATAATAAAAGTACGGCCAATATAGCGGTTTTTAATAAAACCTTCGCGATAATCTAAACCTAATGTAATACCCACTTGCAGTGCGCTTGGGCGGCTAGTATCTGGTATAGGAATGACAACATCTATTTTTTTATCTGGCCATTCACGCTTAATTTTCTCTGCTAGGCTAGTACCCATATCCAAACGTGTTTGATAAACTGAAATACCATCAATGACTGAATCAGGACGCGCTAAATAAACATATTCAAAAATACATGGATTTAGCTTCGGATTTTCAGCACATTGGCGTGAAAATAAATTACCTTCCATATCGACAAATACTGCTTCGCCAGGCGCTACATCCCGAATCAATTGAAAACCAAGCACATCTAACGCAACGCTTTCTGAAGCCACAATATATTCTGTGCCTTTTTCAGATTCGCTTTTGCCTATCACTAATGGGCGAATACCAAATGGATCTCTAAAAGCAAGTAAGCCAAAGTTGGCAATCATCGCTACAACTGCATACGCACCCTTACAGCGCCTATGTACGCCAGCCACTGCATCAAACACCATATCGGTATTAAGTACTGCATTTTGTGAGGTTTTTTCAACTTCATGTGCCAGCACATTGAGTAACACTTCAGAATCTGAGCTGGTATTAATATGACGTAAATCTTGCCTAAACATCTCTTGCTTAAGCTGCGCTGAGTTAGTGAGATTACCGTTATGGCCCAAGACAATACCGAATGGAGAGTTGACATAAAATGGCTGCGCTTCTGCTGCCGAAGATGATCCAGCGGTTGGATAACGCACATGCGCAATGCCTGCGTTACCTATCAGACTACGCATATGGCGAGTTTGAAAAACATCCTTCACCAGACCATTGTTTTTATGCATATGGAACGTATTGCCATCACAAGTCACAATACCAGCGGCATCTTGCCCGCGATGTTGTAGCACCAGCAGACCATCGTATAAAAACTGGTTAACTGGATTTTTACCAACAATGCCTATAATTCCGCACATGGATTTAATACCTCAAACACTAGAAATCTAATTATTCAGTCGGACTGCTTATATTATTTTTGATCTTATTTCCACGCTAACACTCACTAATACAGACCTTACTAGCGGCCTATATTATTCACCTGATATTGACCCATACTAAATTTTGTATTTGGCACTAATCATATTTAACATGGCTAGCGATGCTCACTGGTACCCAAGGTAAACAGGCCAGAACAAATGCCTCTAATGGTGCGCTAAACATAGCATTACGCCAAGCTGAATATTTAGGTATATTTGTCATACCTGCTAATAAAACTAATATACCCACAATGACCAATCCTTTAGTAAAGCCAAACAGTCCGCCTAAAAATCTATTTAACCAACTTAAACCTATTTTTTTTAGTAGGTGCGATAAAGTAATAGAAATAAGGCTAGCCACCAGTAAAGTTGCTAAGAATAGAATTAAAAAAGCTGCCAGCACTTTTAAAGTTTCCGTTGGAACGCCTTGTGGTAATAATGGGATTAGTAATTGCGTATAGGTTCTACCGACATAAAACGCAACAAACCAACCTATTAAAGCTAAAACTTCTCGTACAGCACCGCGCATTATACTTAATAATACACAAAAACCTATAATGAGCAGTACCACATAGTCAAAACTAGTCATTTTTGACTAACCACTATCCCAGCCATGCCTGATGACTTAATGTTCTCTAATGCTATTGCAGCTTCATTACGCTCTTTAAAAATACTGGTACGTAAGCGAATTTTTTCGCCTTTATCAGTGCTGATTTTTTCAGATTGTGATTTATAGCCTATATCGCTTAATTTAGTTTGTAACTTTTTAACATTATCTGCATCAGAGAATACGCCAATCTGCACGTAATACTTAAGATTATTCTTTGTTTCATCTTCATTTTTTAATTCAGAATTTTTTTCAGCGGCGTTTATTTCTAATCGCTTAGTTTCAGCTTTAGTATGGGACTTGGTGGGAGGTGACTTTTCTTCTTGTACTTGCTGTACTTGCTTTTCATTAGCAACAATGGACTTGTCTACGACTGTAGTAACATCGTTAGTTTGAGTTGTATTCGCTTTTTCTTCTACTGCTACAGCCTTTGATGCGTCATTAACTAGATTGTTCTCATGCTGAACTGGTTTAGTGTCATTTGGAATTGTGATTGTCACTTCAGGTTTATTTTGTTGAGCAGATCGATCATGCAGCGCAATCGGCAAAACAATAATCATCAAAAGCACTAAAGCAATTGCACCTACTAGACGCCTACGTGCACGTTTTTTTAACTGTAGTTCTAAGTCGTTGATTGCGTCACCTGTCATTATTAATTCCTTGTTTGAGTTACTTTTTAGTCGCGCTATCTTGTATAAACTCAATCTAAAATGATAATTTTAAAACGACAACACATCTGCTACTGTAAAAAATGATCCAAACACAATGATTCTATCATTTTCACTCATATCTAAACAGGCTTGCTTGTATGCTTGTGAGGTATTACTGAATGATTTAATTTGGGGCTGTTGATATTGTTTTTCAATAGTTACTTGATGAATAGCATCATTTAACATGGCAGAGTTTGCGCCACGCTCTGTGAGGGTGTCGGCTATATACCAAACATCTATCTCTGCAACTAGCGCATCAATAACCCCGTGAATATCTTTATCTGCCAACATAGCAAATACAGCAATTGTTTGTCCAGTGCATGGCGAGCTATTTAAGTTTTTTGCTAAGGCTGCGGCCGCTTGAGGGTTATGTGCTACATCTACAATAACTTCTGGTTGAATGCTGATTTTGTGAAATCTACCAGTGAGTTTTACACTTTGCAGCCCTTTCGCAATAGCCAAAGAGTCGACTGGAAGCTCATTTTGCAAACATTGAATCGCCTCAACAGCACAGGCTGCGTTATTTAACTGAAACTCACCTACCAACGCGGGTAGTGGCAAGTGCATAAGCTGCGTGTGATTAGATTTAAAACCCCAGCTTAGCGTTGTTTTTGTACAAGTAAAATCTTGTCCAATACGCCTCAAATCAGCATTAATGCTTGATGCATGCTCTAGTAAGCTTAGAGGTGGAGCGATATCACCAATAATGGCAGGCTTATTTTTACGATAAATGCCCGCTTTTTCAAAGCCAATGAGTTCACGCGTACTGCCTAAAAAGTCGATATGATCAATATCAATGCTCGTCACAATCGTGCAGCTAGGCTCGAAAATATTGACAGCATCTAAGCGACCACCCAAGCCCACTTCTAAAATCACCACATCCAAACTACTTTGCATAAAATGCCACACTGCAGCTAAGGTACTAATTTCGAAGTAAGTGAGTGCAACTTCGCCACGCGCTCGCTCTACGGAACCAAATGCAACGCACAAATCCTCATCGCTTACCTCAGAACAACCCACCCGCACGCGCTCGTTATATCGCAGCAAATGTGGTGAGGTATAACAACCAACTCGGTAGCCAGCTTCATGATAAATACGCTCTAGCATGGCACAAGTAGAGCCTTTGCCATTGGTGCCACCAACAGTAATCATTGGAAATAAAGGCGTTAATTCGAGTTTTTTTGCTACTTTAGCAACGCGATCTAAACCCATTGCAATAGGTATAGTATGCAAAGCATGAATATACTTAAGCCATGCGGGCAAGTTTTGAGGAGTTGTCACAGGTAAAGTTCGCTATTAATTAGCTCTTTAATCAATCAGCTTTTTAAAGCTAAGTTTTTTGCATTCGACGCAACTTAAACAGAGTTTTTTAAGCTGCAATTGGTAAACGCACCAGTTTAGATAACATACTGAATAATTTACTTTTCATCTCACGGCGATCAATAATAATATCCACAGCACCGTGCTCTACTAAAAACTCAGCACGTTGGAAGCCTGCAGGCAAAGTTTCACGTACAGTTTGCTCAATGACCCGCGGACCAGCAAAGCCTATGAGTGCCTGAGGCTCTGCCACAATTATATCGCCTAACATTGCAAAACTTGCGGAAACCCCACCCATCGTTGGATCAGTTAAAACAGAAATATAGGGTAGCCCTGCGCTACTTAGTTTGGCAAGTGCGGCACTGGTTTTCGCCATTTGCATTAATGATAGTAATCCTTCTTGCATGCGCGCGCCACCACTGGCAGCAATGCATATAAAAGGACATTTAGCCGCGATAGCGGCTTGAACGCCGCGTACAAAACGCTCACCGACAACTGAACCCATAGACCCACCCATGAATTTAAACTCAAATGCAGCAATTACAACGGGCATATTATTCATCATACCTTGTATCACTATTAATGCATCTTTTTCACCAACTTCTTTTTGAGCCGCTTTCATACGCTCGAGATAAGTCTTACTATCTTTAAATTTTAGCGGGTCAATTGGCTGTATTTCTACGCCTATTTCTTTACGGTTGCTTCCATCCACTAAGGCTGAATCTAGCAACATTTCTAATCTGGCACGTGCTGAAATCCGATTATGGTGTGCGCATTTTGGGCACACTTCTGCATTTGACTTTAAATCAGAGCGATATAACACAGATTGGCAAGCATCACATTTGCTCCACAAGCCTTCTGGCATGCTTTTTTTAACGCCAATAGCACGCTTAATTTTCGGTGCTACTAAGTTACCCAACCAACTCATATCGACCCCTTATTATTTCTTTATACTAATTAAATCATCTACTTAAGAATCTATTGCAGCACGCAATTCTCGCATGAGTGCAGACACATTGCTGATTAAATTTTCTTCTGTCGATTGCTCAACAGTTTGCACCATGCGACTACCCACTACGACAGCATCAGCAATTTTGGCAACATTTTTTGCAGTCTCCGCATCACGCACACCAAAGCCCACACCTATGGGTAAATTGGTTAGCGTACGGATTTCAGCAACGCGTTCTTTAACGCTATTGATATCCAAGTTTGCGGCACCAGTAACACCTTTAAGTGATACATAGTATAAAAAACCACTGGCTTGATTAACAATTAATTGAATGCGCGCAGGCTCTGTAGTAGGTGATAATAAATAAATGCTATCCACACCATGCGTGTGTAACGACTGAATAAACTCTGCGCTTTCTTCAGGTGGATAATCTACTGTCAGCACACCATCTACACCAGCATCACTAGCACGTTTTGCAAAGGACTCAGCGCCCATTGCTTCAATTGGATTAGCATAACCCATCAAAATAATCGGCGTATCAGTATCGGTTTTTCTAAACTCTTGCACCATCTCCAATACGTGACGCAATCCCACTTTATGCAATAAGGCACGCTCACTGGCGCGTTGAATCACTGGACCATCAGCCATTGGGTCTGAAAATGGCACACCTAATTCAATCATGTCTGCACCAGAGTTGACCAATGTATGCATCAATGTAACAGTGTGTTTTGGATGCGGATCACCCGCTGTAATGTAGGGAATTAATGCTTTTTTATCCTTTTGCTTAAGCGTAGCAAAGGTAGATTGAATACGTGACATAGATTTTCTTTTAGATTCTTTTACTTAAATTGTGATGCCCGACAAGCCAGCCACCGTATTAATATCTTTATCGCCGCGACCTGATAGGTTGACTAAGATAATTTGATCTTTATCCATAGTTTTAGCTAGTTTCTCAGCATATGCTAGAGCGTGACTGCTTTCTAATGCTGGGATAATTCCTTCAATACGGCACAATTGGTGAAAAGCGGCCATGGCTTCATCATCAGTAATCGCCACATATTCAGCGCGCTTAATATCTTTTAACCATGCGTGTTCTGGGCCGACACCTGGATAATCTAAACCTGCTGAAATTGAATGTGTTTCAATAATTTGACCATCTTCATTTTGCATTAAATAAGTTCGATTACCATGCAGCACGCCTATAGGGCTATTCGCAGTCAGTGGTGCTGCATGACGACCAGTTTCTAAACCATGCCCTGCTGCTTCTACGCCAATTAAACGTACATTTGACACGTCAATATACGGGTAAAAAATACCCATTGCATTCGAACCGCCACCGACACAAGCAACAACCGCATCAGGCTGACGGCCTAACATTTCTTGCATTTGTACTTTAGATTCAATTCCGATAATCGCTTGAAAATCACGCACCATCATAGGATATGGGTGCGGGCCTGCTACAGTACCAATAATATAAAATGTGTTAGATATATTAGTTACCCAATCGCGCATCGCTTCATTTAGCGCATCTTTGAGCGTTTTTGAGCCACTTTCAACTGGCACAACAGTTGCGCCCAATAACTTCATTTTGTATACATTAGGTGCTTGGCGTTTTACATCTTCGCTGCCCATGTAAACTACACATTCCAAACCTAATCGTGCTGCGATAGTTGCGGTTGCAACACCATGTTGACCTGCACCAGTTTCAGCAATAACGCGTGGCTTTCCCATGCGCTTAGCTAGCAGTGCCTGCCCCACTGTATTGTTAACTTTGTGTGCACCCGTGTGATTGAGATCTTCACGTTTTAAATAAATTTGCCCACCGCCTACTTTATCGCTTAAGCGTTTTGCGTGATAAATCGGGCTGGGACGACCAACAAAATGCTTTAAGTCATGGGCATACTCAGCTAAAAACTCAGGGTCATGACGGTATTTTTCGTACACTAAACGTAACTCTTCAAGCGCTTCCACTAATGTTTCTGCGACAAAAGTACCACCAAACTGACCAAAGTGACCACGCACATCTGGCATATCATACATTTTCATTGCTTACTCCAATTGGTCGACTGATTAACCTATTTATTGAATACTTACACTTTGCATAAAAGCCGCGAGCTTAGTCGGGTCTTTTACACCTTTTGATTTTTCCACACCACCGCTAACATCAACTGCGTAAGGCTTGGCCTGTTTAATGGCCAAGGCTACGTTATCTGCTGTTAGTCCACCAGCCAATACAATTGGTTTCGTTAGTGTTTCAGGGATTAAATTCCAGTCGAATGCAAGCCCTGTACCTCCTACTAAACCTTCAACAAATGTATCTAATAGCAATGCTTTTGCATCATAAAAATCAACTTCATATTGTAACAAATTTGTGGTGGGCTTAACGCGAATTGCTTTCATATAATGCATGCCATAAACACGGCATTGTTCAGGTGTTTCATCACCATGGAACTGTAAGCAATCCAAATTAACCTTAGCTAAAATTGATTTAATCTCATCTTGACTGGCATCCGCAAACAACCCAACAACTGTTATAAATGGCGGTAAAGCAGAAACAATTTCAGCCGCTTTTGTTTGAGATACATAGCGAGGGCTAGGTGCATAAAATACCAATCCTATTGCATCGCAGCCACTGGCAACAGCCGATAATGCGTCTTCAACTGAGGTAATACCACAGATTTTTACTCGTGCTCTTTGCTTAATAGTCATCTTCTCAGCTTAATATTCATAATACTAATTATATCAAGTAAGCACTGTTAAATTACGCTGTGTGCTAGGCAATTCAAACTTTTTATCATAGCCTACTCCAGTTAAATAAAGTCCATATGGCGAAAATGTGGGGGGTGATAAAGTACGGTTTTTACTAGCCATTAATTCTTGCATGTAAGCTGGTGAGTATTTACCTTTACCAATATAAATAAGCGCACCGACCATATTACGCACTTGGTGCTGTAAAAATGCATTAGCTGTAAACTCAAATATAAAGCCGCCATTCACTGGCTTTACTTCGGCAATATGTAGTTCTTTAATAGGTGATTTAGCTTGGCAATCTGCAGCTCGAAATGCGCTAAAATCATGTTCACCCCTCAAATAGGATGCAGCCAACTGCATGTTATCTGCATGGAGCGAATGATGAAACCAGCCTGCTCTATCCGCCATAAGTGCTGGTTTGGTAGATTGATTAATAAGCAGGTATTGATAACTGCGTTGATACGCTGAAAATCGAGCGTGGAATTCATCTTCCAATGATTCGCTAATAGACTTTGACCATAACACGCGAACGCTTTCGGGTAACTTAGCATTAACACCTCGTATCCAAGCAGATTCATGCCGCTTTGTTTCAGTATCAAAATGTATAATTTGACTCAATGCATGCACACCAGTATCAGTCCGCCCTGCGGCATGCACTCGCACAGGATGCCTTGCTATTTCTTGCAAAGCGCTTTCTAAAGCATCCTGCACGCTACAACCGTTAGGCTGACTTTGCCAACCGCAGTAACTGGCGCCGTTATATTCAATAGCTAAAGCAACTCGCATTAATACTATTCAGGCAATATCATCATTAATAAATCACGCTGCATACTAGTATTAAAAATAAAATACCGAACAGGCATTTATCAAACCAAGTCACTGTATCGACTTGCATGTGAATGTATTCCAAATCATTATATTGATTAATATCTACATGATCAAAAGCATAGAAATAACGTTTAAACTCTATAGCTAATGACGGCTTAGCCGATAGTGAAGAATACAATTTAGCATTAAATAGTTGCCTATCAGTTTCTACATAATGCAATGTTAGCCACAACCTCACTGCAAATCGCTCTGGAACCTGGTTAATCAAATGATGCTTTATCCCTAAAAATCCAAGCCTTAGCAAAGACTTACAAATAATATACAAACCACCAATTAATAACTCACGTGTTGTGCTCAATAACAACAATGAAAGTGCCAATATGACAACGCTCAACTTAAGCGCTTGCGAAAGTCCAGCATGCAACCCTTCGTAGCTTGGAGAAATTTGCAAAATACTCGATGACCAAGTAAACACATACTCTCCTGGTATGTTAAAGGCATATACAAACAATAGGGTTAGCATTAGCCAACGCGTGCGATTTAACATTTTAAAAGGCCTAGGTACTCCCTTAACAACTAGTAGCATACTTAACAAAACCAAACACAGCACCAATAAAATATCATCAAACTTATGTGACATAACAGCAAAACAAATAAGTGCCATTAACTTAACAAGCACATGTATTCTGCCCAACAATTTATTGTTAAATAAGTTTTTCATTAAATTTATTGGGCTGTTTATATGAATAATTTGATTAATTTACATAGCTTTTCTGCAAGAATTAAAAAGCCGAACTAAAAAGCCCGGCTTTAAGTTTTAAACATGAATTACTTAAAAATTTAAGCTAGCTTAGCTAAAAGTTCCTTAGCTTTAGCAATTTGATTCACGCCACCTTCTTTAATAACTTCTTCTAACAGTTCTTTTGCGCCTTCTTTATCATCCATTTCCAAGTATGCATTAACTAATTCAAGCTTGGTATCTGCTTCACTAGCCTCCTCGACTAGCGTTTCTTCTGATGAATTTGGTAAATCAGGCAAATCCAAGCTTAGCAACCCAAGCTTAGCAACAGGAGATTCCCTATTAGCAAGCACTTCATCATCTTTATTTTTGTCTGTTGTTGTGCTTAAATCATCTAAATCAAAACTAATGTTAGATAAATCCATCATCGTAACTTCTGATGGCGCAACATCTACAGCAGCTAAGCTTGATTCTTCTGGAATTTCAAAATTAAAGTCAGTTACTTCTAACACTGAAGTATCAAAGTCATTTTTTGGAGTAGCTGTACTTTCATCATTAACTTCTAGTTTTGCCAAATCAAAGCTAATATCTGCGAGCGAATTTTCTACAGAAGCTAGTTTTGTTGGTTTAGCTACAGATGAAGTACTGGTCAAGGTTCGACCAAACCTCTCTTCAACCTCTGAATCAGAAATAGAACTATCCATTAAACTCGGTAAGTTATCTGTAACGGGCTCCACTTCATTAGAACCAACATCAAATCCAGAAAAATCAGAATTTTCAGCTTGATCAAACTCTAGTTCACTTGAATTAGAGTTTGAGTTAACTGCAGAGGTTGCTTGTTCAGAATCTATATCACTATCAAGCGAGCCCAAATCAAAATCAAATCCATTTGACTCATCGCTTAATTTAGACTTTCCATCAGGTATAGAAAAACTAATATCTTGAGTTTCTTTTGCGCCGTTTACATTATCAAAACTTCCAATACTATTTGGCAAATCACTCCCGAAATCGCCAGCATTTAAATTTTCAGTATGCCCAAATAAGGTTTTTTCGGCTGTTAAGCCGCTATCAGCGATCGTTTGGTAGAGAGGATTTTCGGGTTCGATAGTAGCACCCATTGTAGCCACTTTAGCCCATATTGGATCTCCAGCACCAAGTGTTGTATAAAGTTCACCTGCTATAGTTTCGTAGGCAGCCGTATCATTACGCGCCGCATACATTTCTAGTAATTTAAGGTGTAACTCATAGCGTTTAGGCTCTTTAATTATTGCATCTTTTAAAATCTCTTCAGCTTGAGCCTCGCGTCCGTAGGCCATGTAAACTTCAGCCTCTGCAATAGGATCAACGTCATTCGTATCAATCATATTACCGTTAGTACTTTGTGAGAAATCAGTTAAGAATGAAGTATCACCGGTATCAACTTTCCCGCCAGATGTATTGCCGAACACTGTGTTTGCTTTTAGACCACCTGAAGTCAAAATACCTTGTTCAAAGTTAGCCAAACTACGCTTACGCTTGTTTCTAAGAAATAACCACCCACCTCCAATAAGTGCTAAAGCCCCGCCACCTAAACCGAGCATAGCTGTATCAACGCTGCCTAATAGATCATTAATAAAACTAGTTTGCGCTTCTACAGGTTTATAAGCCAAAGGAGTTGGCTTAGGTTTTACTTCCGCAGGTTTTTGAACTGGTACATTAGGGGTTGCTGGGGCGCTTAGTGGAGTTAGTTCTGAAAGGTTAGTTTCATTTTTTGGGTCTTCTTTAACGGCTAGTGCTAGTTCAGCTTTGGACTCAGTTTTAGGCTCTACTTTGGCAACAATAGGTTTTTCGCTTTCATGTGCTAGCTTTTGCAAATCAGCCATTTGTTTACTTTTTAGTGCAAGCAAATCTTTATTTGCTTGAATTTTCGCCAGTTCTGCCGTTTTTTCTTGTTCTTCTTTTAAGGCTTTGTCTTTAGCAACAGCATCTTCAAGCTTTGCAATTTTCGCTTGTTCCGCCAAAGCACTAGCACTTTGTTTGGTTTTATTTTTGAGATCGCCAGCCGATAATTTAACAACATCTTTTACGCCTGTATTGGCTTGCGCCGCTTTATCAGCTGCAGATGAAGTTAGTTTACCACCGCTAGACTCTTTGCTTGAGTCCTCTGACTTTACAGCTGAAGTTGCTACCATACCTGCTAATTTATTGCGGTAGGCATTCCAATTTTCAGCCTGTAATTTTACTTCAGCATGGGCTGATTTTTGAGATAATGCGTTTAGATCATCTACACTTGGTGCACGAATAATTTGACCAGCCTTGAGACGATTCATATTATCGTTAGAAAAAGCATTTGGATTATTTTGATACAAACCCACCAACATTTGATCTAGGTTAACTCCCTCAACCTGAAGCTGCTTGGCAACTGTACTTAATGTATCTCCGCGTTTTGTTATGTAATCACTTGCTGCACTAGATTCTGAGGCATTAGTTTCATTTTGTTTTACAGGCTTTGTTCTACGATTTTTACCCGTTTTTTTTGGTTTTTTTTCTGTAACAGCTTGATTACCGTAAGAACTTTCAGTGCTACTTTCATTTACAGATTTAATTGCTGGGATTGCGGCTTCACTGGAAGTTTCAGCATCGTGGTTTGCTATTGGCGCTTGAACTGGCTGGCTTAAGTTACTTTTATCAACTTGTGACTTATAACCTGGCGGATCTAGCAATACAGTGTATTCACGCAATAATCTGCCAGAGGCCCAATCAACTTGAATGAGCACATCCAAAAATGGGTCATTTACCGCTTGATTAGTTTTTAGTTTAAGTATTGGATTACCGCTCGCATTTTTTGCAAGCTCAATTTGAATATTATTATGCACAGCAGGACGCTCTATGCCTTGCGCTGCGTAAGCTTCATCATTGGCAATAGTAGCAGATAAAGAGAAAAGCTCTTCAGGAGTCGCAGAAATAAGCTCAATATCGGCCCGCAATGGTTCGCCTAAGCCTGAAGATACATTAAGTTTTCCAAGGCCAGCTGCGAATACTGAAAGTGGCATTAATACAATACATATAGCCATCGATATGCGCTTTAATTTGAATTTTTGCACTTATCCCCACCCTTAACTTTTACTTAAAAAAATTTGTATAATAACCATAACATCAATCAGTTAGTGATGCAAGCTCATCACATTTATAATATAGCGTAGCTATATTATTGATCTATTGTTGATACTGGTTAGTTGTAAATCGCTTAATTTTTGATTAACATTGTTTGATATCGTGACTGCTCTTTTAATTATCGACCAGTTAATAAAAAACTATACCTTAAAGATATTATTTTTCTATTAAAATCCGCAGCATGCGACGCAAAGGTTCCGCGGCACCCCACAGTAATTGATCACCCACCGTAAAAGCCGATAAATAATCGTTACCCATATTAAGTTTACGCAAACGACCAACTGCCGTAGTTAATGTACCCGTTACAGCAGCAGGCGTTAATTCTCTCATGCTCGCCTCACGCACATTAGGGATAACTTTTGCCCATGGATTAGCTTCCGCTAACATTTGATTAACTTCATCCAAAGGCACATCTTTTCTAAGCTTAATCGTCAAGGCCTGACTATGGCAACGCATAGCACCGATGCGCACACATAAACCATCGATAGGAATTGGGCTAGATTCACGACCCAAGATTTTATTTGTTTCAACGCCACCTTTCCATTCTTCTTTGCTTTGACCGTTACCTAAATCCTTATCAATCCAAGGAATTAAGCTACCCGCAAGTGGTACGCCAAAATGAACGGTAGGAAATTTTTCGTCGCGCAAAATACCTGCCACTTCACGATCTATATCTAGAATCGCTGAGGCTGGATCTTGCAAGAAATTGCTCGCAACACGATGGGCTTCACCCATTTGTTTAAGTAACTCACGCATATTTTGTGCACCAGCGCCAGAAGCTGCTTGATAGGTCATAGAAGTTGCCCATTCTACCAAATCGGCTTTAAACAACCCATTTAGAGCCATGAGCATCAATGAAACTGTACAGTTTCCACCTACCCAAATATTATTACCATGTGCATAAGCATCTTGAATGACATGCATATTCACTGGGTCTAAAATAATGACGGCATCATTTTCCATGCGTAGAGTAGAAGCAGCATCAATCCAGTGACCTTTCCAGCCTGCATTCCTGAGCTGAGGAAAGATTTCGCTAGTATAATCTCCACCTTGACAAGAAATAATCGCGTCCATTGTTAGTAAATCAACAATGTTTTTTGCATCTCTTAATGGTGCAGAGTCTTTGCCTACATTAGGCGCTTTGCCCCCTATTTGAGACGTGGTAAAGAATTGCGGCTCAATAAGCGCAAAATCATTTTCTTCCATCATGCGTTGCATCAGCACTGAGCCAACCATGCCACGCCAACCTATAAAACCAACTCTTAACATACTGTAGACCTTAAGTTTTCTAACTCCAGAACTAATTTAATGCCGCAACAACTGCGTCACCCATCGCGCTACAACCGACTTTTTTACAACCATGCGTCACAATATCAGCGGTTCTATAACCTTGTGCCAATGACGCTTTGACGGAATTTTCAACTTTTAACGCATTCGACTCATCATTGAAGGTGTAACGTAACATCATAGCAACAGAGAGTATTGTCGCTAATGGATTTGCAATGTCTTTGCCTGCAATATCAGGTGCAGAGCCATGGCTTGGCTCATACATACCTTTGTTGTTCGCATCTAACGAGGCCGATGGCAACATGCCGATTGAGCCTGTAAGCATTGAAGCTTCATCCGACAAAATATCGCCAAAAATATTACCCGTCACCATCACATCAAATTGTTTAGGCGCCCGAATTAATTGCATTGCAGCGTTATCCACGTACATATGAGTTAATTCAACTTCTGGGTACTCCGTACTTAACTCAGTCATCACTTGGCGCCATAATTCAGTGGTTTCTAGCACATTGGCTTTATCTATTGAACATACTTTCTTATTTCTTTTCATGGCAATATCAAACGCCACGCGACCGATACGACGAATTTCAGACTCATTATAACGCATCGTGTTAATGCCCTCGCGCTCACCATTTTCTAAAGTGCTGATACCGCGTGGCTGACCAAAATAAATATCACCAGTAAGCTCACGAATAATCATTAAATCCAAACCAGAAACCACTTCTGGCTTTAATGTTGAGGCATCTGCCAGCTCAGGATAAAGCAAAGCTGGGCGTAAATTTGCAAACAAATTAAGCTCTTTACGAATGCGCAATAAGCCACGCTCTGGACGTAAATGACGTTCTAATTTGTCGTATTTCCAATCGCCAACTGCACCAAGCAACACCGCATCAGAATTTTTGGCTAACTGCAAAGTGGCATCGGGTAATGGGTCGCCCGCAGCCTCATAACCAGCGCCACCAATAGGTGCCTCTTTCATTTCAATGTTCAAGTTCAGCGCTTTTAAAACTTTAACTGCTTGTGCGACGATTTCCGGACCAATGCCATCACCTGGCAATATTGCTAATTTCATGGGCTACTTTCTTACGTTACTTTGAATTGGGTAATGTAAATAATTGGATAGACTAGTTAAATAGCCATGGCTGAGTTTGTCGATGCTTAATCTCAAAGGCTTTAATTTTATCTTGCTGTTGCATCGTCAAATCAATCTCATCTAAGCCATTCAATAAGTTATGCTTACGCACTGCATCCACTTCAAAAACATAAGCTTTACCGCCTGGTGTTGTGACACTTTGCGCATCCAAGTCTACATTTAGCTGGTAACCTACACTTGATTCAACTTCTTTAAATAAGCCTTCCACAATCTCAGCGGATAATACAATCGGTAACATGCCGTTTTTAAAACAATTGTTAAAAAAGATATCGGCAAAACTGGATGAGATTACCACACGAAAACCGTTATCTTCCAACGCCCAAGGTGCATGTTCACGACTTGAACCACAACCAAAGTTTTCTCGCGTGAGTAATATGCTAGCCCCCTGATATCGTGTTTGATTTAACACAAAATCAGGGTTTAACGGACGTTTAGAATTATCCATCCCAGGCTCACCATGGTCGAGATATCGCCATTCATCAAAAGCATTAGGTCCAAAGCCTGAACGTTTAATAGACTTTAAAAATTGTTTAGGAATAATTGCATCGGTATCCACATTAGCGCGGTCTAGCGGTGCAACTAATCCATTTAATTGGGTAAAAGCTTGCATATCATTTATGTACTTTTTTAATGAACTAAGTTTTATAAGGCTAAATTTAATAAACGTAAATTTGTTGAATCAGCTATTTTTTAGGATATGTGCTTAGTTTGTTGATTTCTGGATGGCTTCACCACCTTTTTCAATATCTTTACCTACACCGCGAATCGTATTACATCCTGACAAAACGAGAATCAATCCTAACATTGTCCATGTTACAAACTTACTCATACTTGGCTTCCTTTCAAAATCACCACAAAATTCAAAATCATTACAAATTATAGATGTCTTACATCAACAAAATGCCCAGCAATCGCAGCTGCTGCAGCCATTTCTGGACTAACTAAATGGGTACGTCCGCCTTGACCTTGGCGTCCTTCAAAGTTACGGTTACTGGTTGAAGCGCAACGCTCACCCGGCTCTAATCTATCCGCGTTCATTGCCAAACACATGGAACAACCTGGCTCACGCCACTCAAAACCTGCGGCAATAAACACTTTGTCTAAGCCCTCTTGCTCTGCTTGCGCTTTTACTAAACCAGAGCCCGGAACAACCAGTGCCAACTTGACATTAGGCGCAATATGTTTGCCCTTAGCTACGGTAGCAGCTGCACGTAAATCTTCTATACGGGAATTTGTACAGGAACCAATGAATACTTTATCTATATTTATTTCGGTAATGGGCGTATCAGCACTCAAGCCCATATAGGCGTAAGCCCGCTCCCAGTCACCACGCTGTACATCATTTTTAGCAAGATCTAAACTTGGCACTTTGCCATCAATGCCAACCACCATTTCAGGTGACGTGCCCCAAGTCACTTGCGGCTGAATAGTTGCAGCATCTAGTTCTACGGTCTTATCAAACCCTGCACCAGCATCGCTGTGTAAAGTTTTCCAATAAGCAACGGCCGAATCCCACTGCTCAGGTTTAGGTGAAAATGGGCGGCCTTTTACGTAATTAATCGTCGTATCATCTACCGCAACCATGCCCGCGCGCGCGCCGGCTTCAATTGCCATGTTGCATAAGGTCATACGGCCTTCCATGCTTAAATCACGAATTGCCGAGCCTACAAACTCAATAGCATAGCCATTCCCACCGGCTGTACCTATTTTTCCTATGACTGCCAACGCGATATCTTTGGCCGTTACACCAAGTCCTAATTGACCTTCGACCTTAACTAATAAAGATTTAGATTTTTTTTGAACCAAACATTGCGTAGCCATCACATGCTCCACTTCAGAGGTGCCAATACCGTGTGCTAATGCACCAAAGGCACCGTGTGTACTAGTGTGACTATCACCACAAACTACTGTCATACCAGGCAAAGTCGCACCTTGCTCGGGACCAATGACATGCACAATACCTTGGCGATGATCATTCATTTTAAATTCTGTTATGCCAAAGTCTGCACAATTGTCATCGAGTGTTTGTACTTGTAAACGTGAAATTGGATCTGTAATCCCCACAACACCGCTGCTGCGCTCAGTAGTCGGCACATTATGATCGGGCACTGCCAAAATAGAGTTAACACGCCATACTTTACGCCCAGCGAGCTTTAAGCCTTCAAAGGCTTGTGGGCTTGTGACTTCATGTACTAAATGACGGTCAATATAAATTAACGCGGTGCCATTTTCCTCATGAATTACGTGGCTATCAAACAATTTATCGTATAAGGTTTTTGCAACCATGTTATTACCCTGTATTCATGCTGCCTTAAGTAAAGACAATATTAATTAAGACTAATCTCTAAAATTACCAAACTGCAACGGAAAATCCGTAACAGATTTTTTTGTAAAAGCAATCGCTTCTTGCAGAAAATCGCGTTTAGCGCCATTAACACGCACAGTATCACCCTGAATACTCGCCTGAACTTTCAAACCCGAGTCTTTAATCAACTTAGTGATACGCTTAGCTAAATCTGCATCAATGCCTGCTCGGATTTTAAGCTCTTGCTTGACTTTGTTGCCTGATACCTTTTGTATATCTTTATGCTCTAAGCGCTTAGATGAATCAGGCTCTTTCTTTTCCATGCCTGGCAGCAAAATATCTTTAATTTGATCCAGCTGAAAATCGTTGTCGCCGTACAAAGTAATTGTGCTGTCTTTCTCGTTTAATTCAACCCTGGCTGAAGTACCCTTAAAATCGTAGCGATTAATTATTTGTTTACTAGCAATATCAATCGCATTTTTTAACGCGACCATATCAACTTCTGAAGATATATCAAATGAAGGCATGTTTAAATCCTTAAATTTACTTATTCAAAATGACAAACATAATCAACTGTATCAGTCACTTCAATATCAAAACTAGAGTTACCAGCCACAGTAAATTTTTCGCCTTCGACGTACGTTTTCCAATCTGACTCGCCATTTAAACGCACTTTACATACACCGCTATTAATCTCCATTAATTCTGGAGCTGCGGTATTAAATGTAAGAGAGCTTGGGAAAATCACACCAATAGTGCTGCGTGTCCCGTTAGGAAACATGACTGTGTGGCTGACGCACTTCCCATCAAAGTAAATGTTAGCTTTCTTTTTTACACTCACATTATCAAATTGCGCCATGACTCTTCTCCTTATTTCTAATTAAATGTTTTTTAATTGATTCTATTGCTTCTAGACAATGATTATCCCAGAAAACAAGCCTGGCGACCATGCTTTAAGCAAGCTGCGATGGCTATCGCAAATTCAATCATTTCAAGTGATAATCTAAAGTATTAAAAAATCATCGTTTATTTAAGAATTTTAAAAATAAAAATTATTAACGCTATAGAAATCCAATGATTAAAATTGAACAGGGAATCATGTTAGCTCGCATAAGCTCTAATTTTGGCGTTATTTTTGGTACATTGGTCGCTATATTTAATTTGTTTATGCGCATTATTAGCTGGATTGCAAACCAAATTTTTGGGTCACTATCATGGCAAGCACCACACTGAACTTCATGGGCAGCAGTAAAAATTACGCTTGGCGTTCAATGGATTTTTGCTAATCGCAGGCGCGGTCTTAGTGCTGTGTTAGCTACATTAGTGGTGGTTGCTGGCAGCTACTTTGGCTGGAATTGGTTTCAACATCAACCCAAACCCATACTAACTGCATATGAAGTTAAAGCGCCCAGCCTCACTTTGTATGATGAAAATAAAAAGACTTTGGTTAATCCTCTACAAATTGTGTTTGCTGAATCTGACCTTGCCCCTATTTAATGGAGTCCATAGCATGGGTTATTATGCTGACTTTTTCCGTTATTCAGCAAGCCAACGTTCTTCAAATTGCATCGGACTGATGTAATTGAGTGTTGAATGTAATCTGCTGTGATTATAAAAC